>CAZGVZ010000193.1:0-1021 GCA_964529145.1 uncultured Fibrobacteraceae bacterium
GGGTTCCAGGAGCTACATCCCCGCAGCGAAGGCCCTGTCAACCGCTGAAAAGCTCCAGCCGGAAGATCCGGGAATCCAGGAGCTCCTCGGTGACCTCTCCATGATAAACCGGGCTTTCGAGGAAGCCAACGGGCATTACCGGCGCGCAAGCGCGATCAAACCACGCGAACTCGATCTGTTTCTCAAACAGGCGAACGCCCTCGAATCCTCCGGACATCCGCGTGAAGCGCTCGAACTGTTGTACGGAATCGTGGGTCGTTTCCCTTCCAAACCGCTTCTTCGGCGTCAGATAGGACTTCTCGAATACGCAAACGGCGACCTCGACAGCGCGTGCAGATCTCTCTCCATGTATCTCGCGACAAAAGGTGACGACGGACACGTTCTCGAAACGCTGGGGAATGCCTATTTGCGGAAAGGAAACAATCGAAAGGCGCGGGACTATTTCGACAAAGCGCTTCCCGCGGTCAAGGACAAAATTCCCTGCAGACTCGCGATGGCGGAGATCGAGCTTCGCGAAAAAAGACATACGGCTGCACGGGAACTGCTCAGGGGCATTATCTCTGAAAAACCGGTCAAGGGAGCCCATCGCATGATGGGCGACGGATACCTGCTCTCAGGCGATATCAAAACGGCGCTCACTCACTATAAAAAAGAGCGGGAACTCCATGGAAACGATGCCGCAGTGCAGGAAAAAATCGCACAGTTGCACTACGACCTCGGTTTCTACGTACCGGCAGGCAGGGAGTTCGAACTGCTGGTGAAGCTTTCTCCCTCGCATGCGGACGCCCACTACCACCTCGCGCTTCTGTCGCTTCGCTCCGGGGACCTCAGGGCCGCGGAAAACCTGTTTCAAAAGGCACGACAGCTTGGCAAAGGCACTCCCGTCTTGTTCTATCAGGCTGCCCAGATGTACCGGGGGAGAAAGATGGCCGATCAGGCCGCGCTGTGGTTGACAAGGTGCCTGGAACTGCAGCCCGATCACCAAAAGGCGCTCGTCGATCTGGCCGATATTCATTGCGCG
>CAZGVZ010000193.1:1031-7567 GCA_964529145.1 uncultured Fibrobacteraceae bacterium
GACTGTTCGCCCTCGACAACGCCGCGTATGCGCCTCGTCTGGCACAGGCCGGCCATCTGTATCTCAAGAACGGTCTTGAAAAGGAAGCGGAATCGGCTTATGCGCGATTCCTCGAAAAAGGCTATATCGATTTTTCGGTGAACGAAGGCTATGCCTCCATCGCGTATGAAAAGAAAGATTTCGGGAAGGTGATCGCGCTCCTGGAAAAATTGACGGGCAATTTCGCGAAAAAGGAGTTCAATCTCCTGATACTCGCCGACTCCTACTGCCGCACAGGCCAGCATGCCGAAGCCCTCCCCTGGCTCGCGAAACTACGGGGCATCACCACGGGAAACCGGCTGGAGGCAAGGCTTTCGGCTCAGGCGAGCGAAATAACCGGGGATACCGTCACCGCAATCGCAATGTATGCCAGGCTCCTCGGTTTTCCCGCGGATACCCTCCATACCGACGAGGCATTCCACCTCGGAAACCTGTATGAAGCGAAGAACATGGTGGAAAATGCGATCAACCGCTACGAGCTCAATATCCGCGAGTCTCCGCAGGACGTCCGATCGTACGAAAGGGCCGGTCGCCTCCACATGCGGCGCAAGGACTGGAACAACGCGCAGCGGCTCCTGGAGGCCGCGATCCTGCTCCCGAAAGCCGAACCCCAGATACGGAAGATGCTCGCCCGGACCTGTACCGAGATGAAAAACCTGTCGAGGGCTGCGGATCTGTACGCAGAATATCTATCTGTAATGAAGGATGATCTCGAAGCGTGGAAGGAACTCGCCTCCAACTATTATCACCGGAAGATGTTCACCGAAGCGGTCGATCCGCTCAGGCGCGTGACCGAACTGCAGCCCGACAACTTCAAGGCATGGTACCGCCTCGGCGACTCGCATATCGCAACGGGAAACTTTACTGCCGCAATCTCGCCTCTGGGCCGCGCCCGGGCTTTGCAGCCCCGTGATATTCCGGCAATGGAGCTTACCGCCCGTTGTTATCGCCATCAGAAGGAGACCAGCACACTCGCCGCCATCCTGCGGGAATGGATCGCCATCGATCCCAAGCGTTATGATCTCAAAATGGAACTCGGCTCCGTTCTTCTCGATGAAAAAGAGGTGGATGAAGCGACTTCCATGCTGACCGAGGCGGTCCGTTTCATTCCTTCAGAACCTCAGCCGCATCTTCTGCTCGCCAGGGCATACGAGCTCAAGGGGAGGGACAGCCTGCGGTTCGTACACCTCTCTTCGGCTCTCAAATTCGCTCCCGATGAGTGGGAACCGAATTATGAGCTGGCCAAGTATCATCTTTCGAAAAAACAGGACAGTGAAGCCGAACGGCACCTCAAGAAATGTCTTGCGGCATATCCCTCGTTCGGAAAAGCCCATTTCGAGTACGCGCTCCTCCTCACCGCTCGCGACGAACATGCGGCGGCTGGTGTCGAGCTCGGAAGCGCACTCGAGAGCGACCCTGAGAACGCACTCTATCTCGTTCTCCAGGCCTACAACCAGTGCGTGAACGGAGATGTACGAATCGGTCTGCAGCAGGCTGCGGCGGCCCTGGCCAAAGCATCCTCGGATCCGCAGGTCCTTTACTGGGCCGGCCGTGTATACCGGCAGTCCGGAAGGAGACAGGATGCGCGACACGCGCTCGACGACGCCATTTCGATCGACAGCACGTGCGCGATCTGTCTCGAACTGCAGGGCGACCTGCATATGGAAGAGATTCATTTCAAGGAAGCTGCGGATTATTATATCCGTTCGTGGGAGAGGGGAGGATACGATCCCCAGCGGGTTTACAAACTCGGAAACGCCCTCTTATACGATAGAAAATTTCTGGAAGCGAGGGATTTTTTCGAGACGATTCTCGTCAAGAACACCGGGTATGACGACGCGCGATACCGTCTTGTGGTCGCTTACTGCGAACTTGGCGACGTGAAGAGAGCCAGGGAGATGATACCGCTGTTCAAGATCAAGGGCACGCCCTGGATGCAGCTCGCTCAAGGCAAATTGTACGAAAAGGAAGGGAAGCCGGACGCGGCGCTCGCCGCCTATTCGATAGCCGGAAAGCTCTCACCGGGGCACCCGGAAGTGGAAGCCGGCCTGGGTTCGGTCTATCTTAATCTCAAACAGTTCGACAGCGCCATCGTGCATCTGTCGGCCGCATCCGCAGCTGACACCCTCAACATGAAAGTCATGATGGATCTCGGAGCTATCTTCGAGCAACAGGGCGATCTCTCCGCTGCGGTGCAATACTATTCCGAGGTGGACGGCAAATATCCCCGCTTCCCGGACGTGCAACTGCGTATTGCCGGGATAAAGAGTCGACAGAACGCCCATGAAACGGCGATACGGTACCTGCAGCGTGGAGTTGAATTCCACCCTGACGATACCGACCTCCATTATATGCTGGGAGAGGAGTTCACGAGGGTGAGCGATTACAAGCAGGCGGTCGAGGCGTTCAAGACGGCGCTGAAGAAAGGCAAGGGAAAACCCGTGGAGGCATTCAGGCAGTTGGGCAACATCTATTTCGACAATCTCGTCAACAGCAAGAAAGCCAAGGAGTATTATAAAAAATATGTGAAAGCGGGCGGCAACCGGCCGGAAGTCGCGGAGCGACTTGCCGGAATATAATAATCCCGCAGAGACGCCATGGTATGGCGTCTCAGATCACTCAGATCACGTTACCCCCGCACAACGGATCGGGTCGCGGGAAAAGGGTGGAAACAGATGCCGGTACAGGCCCGCAGGGCCGCCATGTTTTTGTAGCTGCGACCAGGAGACATGAATTCCCGGCCCCATCAGGGCGGAATGTTCGTTAGCTTCGTCGAAGAACACACGCATCCATGCGAACCGGCTCGACGCACATGCCGGTCCTGACGGACCTCTGATTTTTCCTCCTGTCCTCCTCGCTACAGACATGTCAGCCCTACGGGCTCTAAACGATGAGGATGTCACTTGAAAAAACATGGCATCCGCCTGCGCCGGGGGCATATAATCAGAGTCGCCATGCCATGGCATCTCTACAGGCCCGGGATGCTCCTGTTCATCTTTTTTTGGAATCCCCCGGCGCGATGAATCATTTTGTAGAATTCTTGCGCAGGCTGCCCCATAATCACATGATGGAGTTTTCGCTCAATAGGGGGCTCTGTAACCCGTAGTTATGCGTCCGACCTTACTCGGACCGTTCGAGTTCCATTGGATGCAAAGCGGATAAAATGAGCAGTACCACGCGCCGGCATGGAAAAGCCGGTCGCGAAACAAGCGATATGAGTGTGGTCCGGGGTGATTCCCGGGACTCAGGGTCCCCTGGACGGCAGTCCGTACCTCGTCGCATATACTTGAAGGGAGTTGGATAGATGAAACCGGTTACAGTCGAACGTGCCCTTCTGAGCGTTTCCGATAAAACTGGAATCGTCGATTTCGCACGTGCTCTTGCCGGTCGGAATATAAGGATCCTTTCAACCGGAGGGACCTCCGGGGTTCTTCACGAAAACGGGATTCCGGTGCTCTCGATTAACTCGTACACCGGTCATCCCGAAATAATGGACGGCAGAGTCAAAACATTGCATCCGAAAATCCATGGGGGTATACTGGCGGTGCGCGACAACCCGTCACATCGTGAACAGATGAAAGACAACGGAATCGAGCCGATCGACCTTGTCGTGGTGAATCTATATCCTTTCCGTCAGACCATCGCCCGCAGCGATGTCGATATAGGGGAAGCCATCGAGAACATAGATATAGGGGGCCCTGCCATGATACGCAGCGCCGCTAAAAATCACGCATGGGTGACCGTGGTAGTGGACCCCGGAGACTACGCCGGGGTGATCCGGGAACTCGCGGGCACTGGCTCGATATCGCCCGAGACCCGGAAAAAGTTCGCGGTCAAGGCCTTCAGGCACACGTCGGAATACGATGCGGCGATCGAGGGATATCTGTCAGGGATATACCGTTGACAGTCAACAACCACGGCCTGAGACAGCGGCCCTGTACGGAAATTCTTCCGGATCAGAGGCGGTGACGTGAATCACTGAAAATCGATGGAATCCCGGAGTTCCGCTCCGCCGATTCCTCCGGAATCCGATCATATGTACGCGCCTGCTCTCCGGAGCGGTGGCCGGAAAAATGCTGAGCATGAGGTCGAATAAACGCGGCCTCGGTTTTTTATTACAGAATAGGGAGAAAAACCCGTCGGGAGACCGGGTAAGGGGTCAGGAAGAAACAAGTCCCGGGTTGCCGCACTTAATTTGGATCGTGCATCCCGGCGCGACCGGAGCGGACATGGGCGACAAACGCCATGGCCCGATGATCGTGACGCGGACAGCCGCTGCAAAGGCATGCGGGAATCGGGGAGCGTACTTGACCCGGGCAGGGGACACCAAATAAGGTAAGGAAAAAACAACAGTTATGCCTAAACATCTGGTAATCGTCGAATCACCCGCAAAGTGCCGGACGATTTCAAAATATCTCGGAAAGGATTTCGCGGTGCGCGCCACAATGGGCCATATCATCGATCTTCCCGAAAAAGAGCTTGGCGTGGATATCGAGAACGACTTCAAGCCGAAATACACGACTTCGAAAGGGAAGCGGCGCATACTCAAGGCATTGAAGGACGATGCCATGAAAGCCGACGACATATTTCTCGCGCCGGATCCTGACCGCGAAGGGGAAGCCATCGCATGGCATGTCGCGGAATCCATCAAGTACACCCACGTGCCCATCAAGCGCGTGATGTTCAATGAAATCACACGGCGTGCCGTACTGACCGCTTTCGACCATCCTCGTGAAATCGATATGAACAAGGTCAACGCACAACAGGCGCGCAGGATCCTCGACCGTATCGTCGGTTACCAGATCTCTCCCATACTGTGGCGGACCATATTCCGCGGTTTGAGCGCAGGCAGGGTTCAGTCGGTAGCCCTCCGGCTCATTTGCGAGCGGGAAGAGGCGATCCAGGCTTTCAAAAGGACGGAGTACTGGTCCATCGTCGGACAGTTCGAGCACCTCAATACCCGGTTCAGCGCGAAACTCTTCTCGATCGACGGCAGGAAGGGCGACGCCGAGCACCCGCTCGTGCCTGACGCGGACGCGGCCGGGGCGGTCATCGAACGGGTTCGCGGCACGGTCTTCACCGTCATCGACGTTGTACGTACCGAAAAGGTGCGGAAACCCTATCCGCCGTTCATCACGAGCACCCTGCAGCAGGAGGCCGCCCGCAAGCTTGGCTTTTCAGCCGCAAAAACGATGATGGTCGCCCAGCAGCTCTATGAAGGACTCGAACTTGGCGCGCACGGTTCGCTCGGTCTGATCACTTACATGCGTACCGATTCCACACGTATCGCCCAGGAGGCGATGAGCGACGCACGCAACGTCATCAAATCGCTTTTCGACGAACGTCACCTCCCGAAAGCCCCACGGTTTTACGGGAGGTCAAAAAACGCCCAGGACGCGCACGAAGCCATCCGGCCCTCCCAGGTCAATCTCGATTTCGCTCCGCACAAAGTGAGGGATTATCTTTCCAGGGACCAGTTCAAGCTTTACGAACTCATATGGAAGCGCTTTCTCGCATCTCAAATGGAAAACGCGGTTTTCGATTCCACCCGGGTCGACTCCTCTTCGGAAAATTGCGTCTTCCGGACCACCGGCTCAATCATGAAGTTCGACGGATTTCTCGCTCTTTACGACGAGACGGTCGAAGACAGTGCGGAGAACGGGGAAGGTGCGAACGAACGGCTTCCCGAGATGAAAACCGGCGAAAATCCCGTGCTCAGGGAGCTTGCCGAAAAACAGCATTTCACCCAGCCACCCCCGCGCTACTCCGAAGCCTCCCTGGTGCGGGAGCTCGAGGACAAAGGTATCGGCCGGCCCAGTACCTACGCGCAGATCATCGATACGCTGAAACGACGCAAGTACGTCATCGTCGAGCAACGCAGATTCATTCCGTCGGAAATCGGATTCATGGTACGCAATATCCTCATCAGGGAATTTCCGAACGTTTTCGATGTCGGGTTCACGGCGGATATGGAACTTTCGCTGGACAAGGTGGAGACCGGAGAAGCCGACTGGGTCGCCGTATTGAAGGAGTTCTACAAACCTCTGTCCGACCGCTTGAGCGACGTGCGCGGAAGCATAAAGGAACTCCGGGCGAAGAACCAGGAAATCACCGACCGGATCTGCCCTGAATGCAAGGAACATCCGCTCGTGATCAAGTGGAGCCGAAACGGCAAATTCCTCGCCTGCCACGGATTTCCGGCATGTAAATACACCGAACCGCTCGAAAAGGCGACCGCGACGCCGAGCGGCGAGACTTGCGACAAATGCGGAGCCCCGATGGTCGTTCTGTCGATCAACGGCAACCGGTTTCTCGGCTGTTCGAAATACCCGGAGTGCAAGAACACCCGGTCTCTTCCGACCGGAGTTCCCTGCCCCCAGCCCGGATGCGGCGGACAGATGGTGGAGCGAAAGACACGCCGCGGCAAGATCTTCTACGGCTGCAGCGCCTACCCGAAATGCACGTTCGCGACATGGGACAAACCGATAAACCAGAAA
>CAZGVZ010000194.1:0-6950 GCA_964529145.1 uncultured Fibrobacteraceae bacterium
CTCTGTTCAAATAGATCTTGATCAGGCGGTAGATCGCTTCCCCATCCGTGGAATTCTCGGAGATCACTTTTTCGTACAGCTGCTGAGCCTGATCCGGCTTGCCCATTTTCATATAGGAATGGGCCAGCCGCAGCGCCGCATTACGGGAGTACCCCTCCAGCGCGAAAGCCTTCTGATATCTGTCCATCGCGCTCGTGAAATCAGCCTCCTCGAAATAGAGGTCTCCCAGGGCGATCAGGCACTCACTGCACTTCTTGTCCACCAAAAGCGCATTCTCTAGAATCTGCTTGGCGGTATCGGGATTACCCATGGATTTGTAAATCAATCCCACCCATCTGAGAGCGTCGGGACGGATCTCGCTCTTTTTTACGAGAGGACCGATCACCTTATAGGCTTCCTCGAAACGGTTCTGCTTATAAAATGCCTCGGTAAGAGCGACACGGTAACTGTCGTTGCCGCGGTCCAGCGAGAGTCCGCGAGACAAAAACACTCCCGCGCCCTTGTATTCCTTCCTTTCGAGCAGTAAAAGGCCAAGCAGTCCGTTCGCCTGTGGATGTTTCTTGTTGGTGCGCAGCGCCCTTTTCAGATATCGTTCCGCCTGAAGCCTGTTCTGCTCATCATAATAGTAACGCCCGATCTGGAAAAGCATTTCGGCATCCCTTGGGTTGCATTTGGATGCCGCCTGGAGATGAACGAGCCATTGTTTACGGTCTTTCTGCTTCTCATAAACCTCTGCGAGTTTGAGATGGAGCGGTACATCACACTCCCGTCTCTGCAGCGCGTCCTCCAGCAGCTTCGTGGCTTCGGTAAATTTCGATTCCGAGAGATAGATCTCGGCCAGCTCCAGCCTGACCTGGTCGTCCTCGGGTTCCAGTTTCAACTGCAGATAAAGAATTCCCGCGAGTTGCCTGAGGTCCCTGGTGGCCCTGTAGCATGTCGCAAGAAGCTTGAGGACCTCCTTGTTGTCTTTTTCTATCGTCCGGGCGCTCTCCAGAAACCCGATCGCTTTCGACGTGTCCTTCGAGGCGAGATAAGAGTACCCGATCCTGCTGAATATCTCGAATCCGGGGCGACGCATAAGCTGGGCGGCACGTTCGAGCGTTTTCGCCGCACTTGCGTACTGCTTTGATTCGTAATAAAGTGTCCCCAGCTCATACCACGCGGAGGAGTCGTTGGGTGAGTTCTCGACATACGACTGCAGGTGTTTCAAAGCCTCCGCTTTTCTCCCCAGAGCCATGTTGGCCCTGGCGAGCAAACCCATGATACGGGGAGAGGCGTTCTCGAACTTCATCGATTTTTCCAGCATCACTACGGCGTTCTTCCAGTCTTTCTCCTCCACATAGAGTGTGGCCAGACGATCGAAATTCCTCTGGTCGCCGGGATACGACTTCACGTTCTCGCGGTATTGCGCGATCGCCGCGCTTTTCTTCCCGTCGGATTCGAGCAGTTCCCCGATATGGTACGCTGTTTTTTCGTTTTTTCCGGCGTAAAGGAGATGCTTCCTGTAATATTTCACGGCTTCTCCATATTTTTTCGAGTATTCGCTGGCCAATGCCGCCCACTCGAGCGCTTTGGCGTCCTTGGGCGATTTTGCAAGTATGTACTCGAGCACCGGAATCGCCTTATCGTACTGTTTGGATGTGAAATACGATTCGGCAAGCATCATCCCGTCGGGAACCGCGAGCGTGGTCAGCATAACCGTCTGCATGAGGGTGATTACCGCGGCATGATCCTTCTCTTCGAACATCATCCTCGCAAGCCGGAGGTTTATGCCGGCATCCACGTGCTTGTTCTTTATGAAGGTGGCATAGGTGCTTTTCGCCTTTGCCTTGTTGCCTGACTTTTCAAACAGCATTCCCGCAGTCGCGAGATTCTTGTCGTAGAGTTTGGGATTTATGGAATAGAGTTTCAGATGGGCTTCGGCAGCAGCGCTGTCGTTTCCGGATTTCGTCTGCAGTGTCACTATGGCCTGCCATGCATCCTCATTCGACGGCTCCTTCTGTACGCAACGCTGATAAGCGTCGAGCGCCTGCCCCGTCATGCCGAGACCCGCGTATCCCTTGCCTATGGCGAGCCATGTAGCCGCATCCGTGTCTCCGGACTTGGCGGCGCGGGTGAGATAATCCTGGGCACCGGCGGCATTCTTCAGGTTGAGAGAGAGAATGCCCAGACGGAAAAGGACGAGGTTTCCGCCTCCTCCCATCTTTAAAAGACGTTCATACTCCTCGACGGCGTTTTTCGGCGGTTCGACCTGATAGCTCAGGTCGGCGATTTTCTGCTGTAAAGGTGCTTCCCCGTTACCCAGACTCCGTTCCTTGCGATAGTAGGTGAGCGCGCTCTTTGTCTCCCCTTTGGCCGACATTGCGTCACCGAGCATGCCGTTGATTCCGGGAATCGTCAGTTTCGCCGCGGAAACCTCGTTGATGAGTTCGACGGCCTGTCGCGTTTCCCCTTTCTTGATATGCACCATGGCGAGGCCCAGTTTGCACTGGTTCTTGTCTTTCGCCAGGCCGAGAGCCTTCTTGAACATGGTGGAGGCTCTGGCCGCATCGTTTATGCCGAGGTAAATCCACCCGAGCCCGGTCAACACCCGCTCGTCATCGGACGAGGAACGCAGGCTCGCCTCGAGGTGGATACGGGCGCGTGCGCTGTCACCCTCGGCAAGTTCGAGCAGTCCCAGTTCCCGCTGCAGGCTTCCGTGATTTGAAAAACGCTCCTCGATTTTCCGAAGAATAGCGAGCGCCTTCTTGCGGTCGCCCGATTTTTCGGCGGCTTGAGCCGACTTGAGATACAGGTCGACATCGTCGACCATCTTCTGCATACACCGTTCGTAAAGTTCCAGCGCGATGGCGTATTTTCCGGCCGCCAGCTGGGCGTCTCCCAGATAGACGACCGGCTCGGTCTCATTTGGAAGGAGCTCGACAGCCTGCGTCAGGGCCGAAATCGCTTCAGATTCACGTTTGAGAAGAATCAGACTCCTTCCCTTTTCGAGATAAGCGTTTCCCGTATGCTGCCGGGCTTTTAAAAGGCGCTCCGCGTACTCCAGCGCTTCCTTGGGTTTTTCGGTATCGTTGTTGAATTTCGCATAGAACAGAAGCGCGTAAGGATCGTTCGGATTGATCGCGAGTATCTGCCTGTATGCGTCCTGCGCCTCGCGGGGCTTTCCCATATCCAGATAGGCGAGCGCCTTTTCCGAAGTGAGTTCCGATAGAAGAACGCCCCTTTTTTCTCCCAACATCGCTATTCGGACGGCATCCTCGAACCTGCGGGCTTTTCTAAGGGATCTGCAAAGAGGGACATAGATGGGAAGGTACTCGGGGATGGACAGGAAGAGCAGGTTCAGCGCTTCGGAAGCGTCGCCGTATTTCCCCACGGCATAGAAAAAATTTCCCGCACGAAAGTAGGCAAGATGAAGGTTTCTTTCCCGCTCGCAGAGAATGCGATACTCTTCAGCGAGTTTGGCGGAATCGGTCGATTTGCTGAAACGTTCCCGGATGATGAGATCACCGAGAGTCCTCATAGCCTTCAGGTCCTCATTCACCGCGGGCATCCGGAGAAACCGGGCGAGTTCCCTCGGCTGTTCGATACGGAACTCTTTCATCATCTGACCGACGATCTCATCGAGTTTGCCGCCAAGCAGCTTCAGCTTGAAAGTCTGCTCGATGGTGGATGCCATGCCTCCTTCGGCAACCGACAGAATTTCCAGATAATAAAAAACGTTCTTATCCCTCGTGATCTCGAATTTCTGAATTCCCACATAATCCGCCTTGAGTTTTTTACCCAGGTCGGCATAATCCTCGTCGGAGGGAACAACCGAAAGATCATGGTGCTTCGGGAAGTGTTTTCGAACCGTGTCCGGGTGAACGACATTGAATCCGGTTACAGCCGCACATTTGAATTCGAGCGCTGATTCAATAAGGGCCGCGAGCCACTGATCTTCGGTTTTACCGGACGCGTCAATCGCCCTGCTGAGCAGGATCGTGACAGGACCTGAAGCTGCCGATTTCTTGGGTGTGTCCTGCGCTGTTTCCTTTGCGGTCTCCGGTGATGCCGGCGTTGCAGTAGGAGGCGGCGCGGCGGCCAGCTGGAGAAGTTCGGTTTCATTGTCGCTGAAAGTATCTTCGCTTCCGGAATTGCCCGCGCTCTTTTCGATCCCGGGGTTCAATCCGGGAAGCGACGACGCCTTTCCCGATTCCGGAACCGCAGAAGCAGATCCGGGGGATTCGTCGATGCGGGCCGTCTCATCGGATTTTTTAGCGGCATTGGCGGCACCCTTCACGGAGAGTGTCGAAGTGGGCATCGAACGGGAACCGTCCTGAGCGAAAATGCAATACGCGTTTATGATAAAGAGCGTTAAGAAAAAGCTTAAACGCATAAAGTGACCTTTCATTCATCTATTTTCACATTAATGATCCGATCGAATCCATCTACGCGCTCGTAGTCATTGAGATTCATCACTTACTGTGTGGCAAGGCATCTGTAAAAACCTTCCAGGGGTTTGATACAGAAACCCTCGGTTCCATCCAAGAACGCAATGCATCCTTCTTGTTTCCATGGGCTGCCCGCTCCAAACAAGCCGCCGCCTTTGGCGGTGATAGTTGAACTGCACTCATTCCGGAGAAATATATAACAACTCCCCTGTGTATGAAACGTACCTTTTCGGGGAAAAATTTTCTCCGTACCGGAAATTCGAAGCACGAAAGTAATCTGAAATATAAGAATTTTGACCGGATTACGCTAACTAATCGGGATCAACCGGTCATCTCATCCCCATATTGCAGTTTTGCAAAATGCGCCCGTCCGATTGGCAGTTCGTCATTTTAAACAAGTCCCAATATATATAAAGCAAAATAATACTTGTACGTGAGATAGAGAGAGAAAAAAAAGAGGAGACCTTCAATCCGGTGCGCATTCGCCGGTTCCCGGCAACTGTTCCGGATTTTACCCGCGTAGGCACGGGTAACACTGGACCTGCGGATTTCTCCTCAGACGGAAATTTGTCAGCCGGACCTGTACCGTGAATCCGGTACTGGATTTGAAACCTCCTATATGCACCAGGAGCGGATGCGCCTTGCCGGCCGCCAATGAAAAAAGAGACGGATAACTCCGTCTCTCTTCCCGATAACTGCCCTCGATGGTTATTGCAGCAGCTGCAACACTCCCTGAGGCAGCATATTCGCCTGCGACAGCATCGCCGTACCCGATTGCGTAAGGATCTGGTTCCGGGTGAACGCGGCGGTCTCGTTGGCGAAATCGACATCCCTTATGAGCGACTCCGCCGATTGCTGGTTGGTGTTGGATATCATGAGGTTGTTGATCGCATGCTCGAGCCTGTTGATGAAGGCTCCCATGTCGGACCGCATGGTGTTGACGCTGTCGATCGACGTGTCGAGCGAGACGATCGCGGCGACCGCGTCGGCCTGAGACGTCAGGGTGGTGGTGCGCAGGCTGTCGGCTCCATTGATCGCGAGCGAATCTGTGGTGAGCGTATCGATGGTGATCGTGATGCTGTCGAGACCGTACATTTCGTTGGCGTCGACCCACAACGCTGATCCCGTACCACCCGTTCCTCCGATACCGAACCGTTCGTTCGCATTGACTCCAGTGGAGGAAATGAGCTTCATCCCGTTATAGTTGGTGACCGACGCGATACGGTCGATTTCCGATATCAGCTGATTGTATTCCTGGTCGGTATATGCCCGCTCGACCGACGTGAGGGTATCGTTGGAGGATTGGACCGCGAGTTCGCGCATACGCTGGAGGATCGAGGAAATTTCGTTGGCCGCTCCTTCCGCGATCGTGATCGCGGCGATTCCGTCCTGCGAATTGCGTATCGCCTGAGCTGTACCTTTGACCTGGGTTCTCAGGTTTTCCGAAACTCCCAGCCCCGCCGCATCGTCCGATGCACGGTTGATGCGCAGACCGGTCGACAGCCTTTCAAGCGATTTGCTCATTTCACGATTCACCGTAAACAGTGAATTCTGGGTAACCATCGAGGAAATGTTATGGTTGATACGCATGAAGAACCTCCTTGTTATGGACGACAGGCGCTGCGTTGGTCCTCCGTGTCATCCTGTTGATTTGATGGCATCCTTGCCATCGTTTTCTACACCCGAGAGTTGATTATGCCCTGTTCCTCCTTCCGCTGCCGTGTGCGAAATCCTTTTGCTCACCCTTTTTATCGACAGATGTCTTTCGCGGCTTTAATGTTTCATCGCTTATTGTGTGTTAAAGCATCCGTAAAAGATCTTCCAGGGGTTCAACACGAGGAGTCTCCGGCTCTGCCGGTGGAGTAAGGCGGCACCTTGGAACGAAATGCATTCTTCTGTTTTCCGCGGGCTGTTGACCTCCCCGGACAAGCCATCGCAAGTGGCGGCGGCCTGTAGACTCCACACCCGAGAGGATGCCTCCACAAGAGTAATTTTAACCAGTTGGGAAGGCCCGGAAGTGTCAAAGCATGCCTAGAAGAGACCGGAACCTGTGGTGATAAGTATGTTCACCGAGGATGCGCCTGCGGGCCGATCCGACCACCGATTGCAGGAGATGACGGTTTCGGATATAATATTCGATTTTTTCGGGCAGATCCCCGGCATTATCGTACGTCACGTACTCACCCGGCGCGAAGAGCTCTCCGAGGTCTGACTGATTGTCATTGAGAATGAATCCTCCGCAGGCCGGAACGTCGAAAACCCGCTGATTCACCGCGGTAGACATCTGACAGCTCGTTGAATTGAGATTGATCTCCACTGAACGGTAACAATCCGCGCATCCGGAGGGATAGTCCGCATCAGGATGCGTCACCACATTCCCGCCGCATGTTTCCCGCCATCCCCGGGGATCTCCGAAGGTCTCGATGCCGTGGGGTTTGAGAACGGTCACCAGATCCTTCCTTTTGAGCATGCTTGCCGTATGCAGTACATAGGAACGCAGCCAGGTGAAGGTATGATCGT
>CAZGVZ010000194.1:6960-7554 GCA_964529145.1 uncultured Fibrobacteraceae bacterium
GGGCGAGAGGGATCCTTTACCTCCGTTTTCCTCGGCGATGATATGGTCCACCCGGCTGGGATCGGCGATCACACGGCCCGCCACCCCGGATGCCAGCGTCTCGTATTCCGGCTTCCAGATGAATTTGGCACGGATATCGGAAAGAAAAGCGTTTCCCATGGCGGTCCCCACAAAACCGCAGCGGATCCGGCCGTTCATATTTTCTTTGGGCATGAAAAGGTCCGGATCGGTCGCAAGCGGAAGGTAGCGGACAGAGGTGAATCCCTGCCGGTTAAGCCAGGGAATATAGGCGCGTTCCCATGTACAGGCGATCATGTGGGAGAGGTCGTGCCTTCGCTGGTTGAGAAGAATCGGCCGCGGGTCGTCCACGAACCAGACGATCACCGGAATTCCGGACCTGCGGGTATATTCGGCCAGAATGCCGTTTCCATCGAACCCGAGCATATTGATGGAAATTACCGCCCCGGGTTTCCCGGTCTGAAGCGATTTCTGCAGAAGGAATTCGTAGTTCTGGGCGGTTTCGCATTTTTTGTAATCGAATAATACGGGGGTGGTACCGTTGCGTTCCGCCGCGTTCGCCAACTCCCTTTCGAG
>CAZGVZ010000195.1:0-5434 GCA_964529145.1 uncultured Fibrobacteraceae bacterium
CCAGGCCAAGCCCCGGTGATCGGAGCGTACTTCAGCCGTTACGCCGCCTGCGCGGTCTCGTTTTCGTCGAACCGGACCGACACGATCGTGGAAACCCCTTTCTCGTGCTGGGTGACCCCGTACAGAAGATCGGCGGCCTCCATGGTCCGTTTATTGTGGGTAATGACGATAAACTGCGTCTTCTCGGCGAATTTCCTGAGAACCTTGATGAACCTGCCTATATTCGCCTCGTCGAGCGGGGCATCGAGTTCGTCGAGGATGCAGTATGCTGAAGGCTTTACAAGATACAACGCGAAAAGGAGCGAGATGGCTGTAAGGGCCCGCTCTCCTCCCGAAAGCAGCTGCACACCCCGCATTTTCTTTCCCGCGGGACGCACATTGATATGAATGGGCGCTTCGAGGGGATCGACGTTCTCTTCGAGTGAAATATGCGCCTCGCCGCCTTCGAAAAGGGTCGTGAACATTTCGGAGAAGTTTTTCTGCACCTCTTCGAAAGTCGCGCAGAACTGAACCCGTGCCTCCTTGTCGAGTTTCCGTATAGCCTTTTCAAGATCATCCACCGCGGTCTGCAGATCATCCCGCTGTGTTGTAAGCTCCTTCAGACGCGCACTCTCGGAATCGAAATCCTCGAGCGCCGCCATGTTCACCTGCCCGACGTGCTTGATCCGCTCCCTGAGCATGGAGATCGTCTGCAGGACCTCCTCCTTCTCCTCGTTCACCTCCCTGACGTTTTCGGGGGGAGCGGCCAGGTCTACCTCATATACCTCCCAGATCCTTTCGCGAATGCGCCGTTGCTCCTGTTCGTCACGCGTAAGCCTGAGCTGTTCGTCGTGAGCGCTGTTTCCGACCGATTCCAGATCGTTCTGATCGCATTTGAGTTCCTTGCGCACCTCCTCGATCTCGAGCAGCATGCCGCCATACGCTTCGCGGATCGTGTCCCTTTTTCCTTCATGCTCCGCCCGTACGGAGCACTGAAACTGCAGTTCGAGCTTCAGCCGACCCTGTGACGTGTCGAGGTCGGCTATCGTGTCGACGGATTTGCGCTTCTCCTCGTTCTTCGACTGCTTGCGTTCCTCGAACATGCCAATATCCCGTGTCAACCTGGCGATATCCTGCCTGTCCTGATTGATCCGGTTTTTGAGCCCCTGTGATTCGAGTTCCACGTTCTTGAGCTGTTCGGTGAGTGCCTTGCGCTCCTCCTCCATCGCGCGCACCTCTCCGCGTGCGGTATCCACCTGAAGCTCGAGCTCCTCCTGCCGGCGTTCGAGCACCTTTTCGCCGGCCTGTTCGTGGGCGATCGCCTCTTCGAGCGTTTTGATCCGGTTCTGGAGATCGACCAGTTCGGGCCGCAGGGCAAGAGTCCGGCCCTGCACGGATTCTATCTCCTGCTCGTAATGTTTTATCGCGGTCTGCTGCTCCTGCTGTCTGCGCTGTCCCTGATTGAGTTTTTCGTCCACGCCGATAAGCGTCACTTTAGCCTCGTCGCGGGTGATGACGCAGCTGTCCTTTTCGGAAAGAATCGCGGCGTGCTCCTTCTCGAACGACGCTATATCCAAAGTCAACTTATCGATCTGCTGCTTACGTTGAAGGATACCGGCTTTCTCCTTTTTCGCTGTTCCGGCGATCACAGTGCCGTCGATGTTGCAGATGACGCCGTCGCGTCCCGCGCACCGGATGCCCGCACCGTACCTCGAGACGATCTCCATTGCAAGCATTCCGTCATCCGCGAGGCACACTCCGGAGAGAAGTCTATCGGCGATCGCGCCGCAGCCGGATGCCACTGTGAGGAGCGAAGCGAGGCTCTCCGTGCCTTCGAAATTTCTCGCATCCTGCACGGGCAATGACGCAAGGCGCTCCAGCGACACCATGCATACTTCGCCCACGTGTTCCCGCTGCAGCATGTCTATCGCATTCCGCAACTGCGCCTCAGTGTCGAACACCACGGTCTGTACCATGCTGCCCAGTATCTTCTCCACCAGTCCGATGGACCGTTCGTCCTTTACGGCAATCAGGTCCGCGAGAATACCTCTCACTCCGGGCAGCTATCGTTCATCCTCCCGCTCGATCCGCGCGAGGAGCGCCTCGCGCGACTGTAAAAGCCTCCGGTGCTCCTCGTCGACGATCGCGAGCTGTTCCCTGCACCGTACGATCGACTCGCGGTACTCCTCGATCCGCGCTTCGAGCAGTTCGAGTTCACGCTCGTCGTGAGACCTGCGCTCCAGGGAGTTGGAAAGATTGGAGACGTGAGTGCTGAGGTTGTTCCTCAATTCACCGACGCTCTGGATGAGTTCGATCTGGTCGCGGCCGAGCTGATCGGCCTGATCCCTGCGCTGTTTCATCCGGTCATCGAAACGGGAGAGTTCGTTCCCCGCTCCGGCGACACGCTCCAGACACTGCTGGAGCTGCGTTTCCCGCTCGACGATACCCCGTTCGAGCTGCGAACGGAGATTCGTGCTCTCCTCGGTCTGCCGGTCGAGCGAATGCATCTCCTGATCGAAACGGAGGATGTTCTGGCGCAGGTTGTTGAGACGTTCGACCGCGACCGAGATGTCCCGGTCGATACGGACGATCTGCTCATTGGTCTCGCTGACCTGACGCGAGGCGATCTCGAGTTCCTTCTCTTTTTCGAGCGCCGAAAGCTGCATCTTTTCGATGCGCGACTCTGCGGTCGCGATCTTCGCGCGCATGGTCTCGCGTTTCGATTCTGCCTCTTCGACCAGTTTTCTGCGGGCATCGATCGCTCCCCCGAGAGCCACGAAATTACGATGTTCGAATCCGACCTCGAGGGATTTGAGATCGTCATAGTAAGTCTTGTACCGTTTCGCCTTCTCCACATGACGCGCCAGCATCCGCACCTGCCTGTCGGCCTCCTGCACCTTGTCGTTGATACGAAGCAGATCCTGCCGGGTTCTTTCGAGCTGCCGCTGGCTCTCTCTGCGGCGCTGTTTGTATTTACCGATTCCCGCGGCCTCCTCGAAAAGAACTCGGCGCTCCTCGGCTTTGTCACTCAGGATGGAGTTGATCATGGTGTTCTCGATGGTGGTATAGGCACTGCTGCCGATACCGGTATCGAGAAAGAGATTGTTGATATCACGCAGCCTGCACGGCACTTTATTGAGCTGGTACTCGCTTTCGCCGCTGCGGTAGATCCTGCGGCAGATGGAGACTTCGCTGAATTCGACAGGGAGGATGCCCTTGTTGTTCCTAATGGTGAGCACCACCTCGGCCATATTGAGCGGGTGGCGATTCTGGGTTCCGGAAAAAATCACGTCCTGCATGTTGCTGCTTCGCAAAAGCGAGGCTTTCTGTTCTCCGAATACCCATCTGATAGCATCTACGACGTTGCTTTTTCCACATCCGTTCGGACCGATGACCGCTGTCATTCCTTCCCCGAAAACCAGTTCCGTCTTCTCAGCGAAAGATTTGAACCCGAAGATCTGAAGCTTCCTTAAAAGCATTCCCGAACCTTTCAATCAATGCCGTCACATGGCGTGTGTGATACCTGAGTTCAAGCTGTTCCACTTTCCGGTGAACGGAAGCCGCCGTGAACATGCCCACAGCTGAAAATGCCCGGCGCAACCTCCAGCGAGTGTCTGCGCTTTTTGCCTCGTAACTCACTCGACATCCGTTTCTCACCATCGAAGAATCGCTCGATTCAGGTGATATATTATTCCCTGATAACTACTTCCCTGAGGCAGAGCCTGGCTCTCTGCTCTCCACAACAGATTGCTGCAGGACTTTTCCAAGATACAATATATTGGGTTTGGAGTCAAGAATAAGAAACGCATGACCGCTCCTTTGTGTGGTTTGGAGATCTAGATGAGTATCGCTTATCGCGTGCAGCACATGTCGAACGGAGACCTGTTCGGAGCCAATCAGAGGCTCAACCTGCATATCATCGAACTGAATTATTATCTTCACGCCATGCACTCCGGTAACCGCCGCCGGATCCGCGGCAGTGAGTCAACCACCACCGCCTGTGCAGGAGCACGACATGGCGCACCCCAATAGCCCCCGGAAAACAAGATGAATGCATGACATTCCAAGGTACCGCCGTACCGTATCGGCATAGCCAGCGGCTCCTGGTATTGAACCCCCGGAAGGATTTTCAACATATGTCTCGCCACACGGTAAGTTATTGAAATCCGGGGCAGCGCATCTCGTGGTATCGGCAGTCGGGCCGTGCTCACCGGCTAACGGTCAGACTTCCCGATGCAGTGAGATTTTCGGTGACACGGCCCCGCCCGGCGAACGGGGCGTAGCCCCGGTATTCATAATCGAGAAGTACATTGAAGGAAAAATACTTTCCTAACGATACTGTGCCGTCAGCCCCGAGCAGGATCGACCTGCTGTCCTCGGTGTACCGTTCGAAATCACCGTTTATGTTCTCGCCTCGGTATCGGCAGACAACGGGCACATGTTCCGGGTCTGTTGACAACAAATCATACCTGTCCTGAGCATAGCTTCACCTTTCGCGGAACGGTCGGCATCCGCGGATCAGGCACAAATGCAATAATCATGCCCGGTTTTTACTATTAAAAACCGGAATTGACGGATTCCTGAATATCATATATGCAACAAACTATTGCATAAATTACATATATGCAATGAATATATGCTGTAATTCCGGATTATGGAGCGATCCGGCGACGCGGATGGTAATTTTACCATGTAACCACTTTTCGTGAAAAGGTTTGACCACCACCGGAGCAATGCATTCATGAGAACACATCCCGATAAGCTGCGTGCCCTGCTCTCCAGGGCGGCGTCAGAGCGTTTCGTCGTCAGAGCGCCGCTCGTGGGGTTTCCGGGTATACGCCTGACCGGTTCGACAGTCAAAATCGCACAACAGAACTGTCGCGAACACTTCAGGGCGATACAGGCAATCTATGATCTATATTCTCCTGACGTAGTCTTTCCTCTCATGGACCTGTCAGTGGAGGCGAACGCCCTCGGTTTCTATACGGTGTTTCCGGTCGACGACACACCGACGGTCGTGAAATCGGATTTCAGCGACGCGGCGATCGAAAGACTCAGCGAGATCGACATATCATACGACGCGAGGATCATGGGGTACGTCGAAACAATCCGTCTCCTATCGCTGAACCTGCCGAAACAGGTGATCAAGGGGGCTTTCGTCACCGGGCCTTTCACTCTTGCTGCGCTCATCGCCGGCGCGGAAAACGCGGCAATGGCGGCACTGGTCGATACGGAACGGCTGCACGCGCTGTGTGAATTCACGTCCGGGGTGATCCGGAAATACACCCGGAATCTCGTAGCCGCGGGAGCGGAGGCGATCTGTCTTCTCGAACCCTCGGCAGTCATTCTCGGACCCGCGCAGTTCAGGGAATTCTCGGCCGGGTATTCCAGGCCGATTATTGCCGAATGTGAAGTCTCGGGAATATCGACCGTGTATCACACCTGCGGGAACACG
>CAZGVZ010000195.1:5480-7547 GCA_964529145.1 uncultured Fibrobacteraceae bacterium
AACCACCTGCTTGAGGAAATGGTGAACTCCGGGGTATCCGCCATAAGCCTTGACTCTCCGGAAGCAGGCGTGGATCTCGAGACCGTACTGAACACGGTGCCCCGGTCGGTCGGGGTTATGGGCAATATCAATCCCACCAGGGTGATGCTGCACGGAACCGCCGGGGAGGTGAGAAGTAATGTCGCCGCACTGCTCGACGCGGTCGGACACCGGCCGAATTTCGTCCTGAGCACCGGTTGCGATCTGCCGCTGGAGACGCCGCAGGAGAATATCGCCGCCTTCATGGACACTGCGGGAACATTCCACAGACGAGAAATGATCGAAGACACAACTCCGATGTGCTGAGATAGAAAAAAAGCGGAGCCTCCGCGATTCACACTTTCTGCATACGAATGTGACCACAGGAACGGACAGCGTTTCGCAACCTTGAAGTGCTCTGCTTTCGGATGGCACGCCATAAATGTCCCTCGTGCGGCATTCCTGAAACCGCGCCTGCCGTACGCGGTACCCCGGGTACAGCAGGAGTGCGCGGCCTTGCCTCTGAGAATCCATTGTGCATCAGTGCATGAACCATCCGATCAAGATGAAAAATAGTAGAATCATTTTGACTCACATTACCCTATCACATATTTTTATACCCTTTAGACTCTTCGTACGTAAGGATATTTATATATTCCGGCCGAAAGACCGCATCAAGGGCGATGGGTCTTTTGGCTGTTTTTTTAATCCGCTCACCGTTTTCTTCGGCAAGGAGAGGAATTGATGGCAGTAGATCCGCAAGCCCAGAGGCTCAACCAGACCATTCAGGCCGCACACCCGTCCGTTTACGCCCTGCTGTCGAACCGCGGCCGAGCAATCTACTTTCCAAAGCTCGGGATATTGTCCCAGTCGGCTGAATCGAAAAACACATCGATCAACGCTACGATCGGCACCGCACTCGAGGACAATGGTTCACCGATGGTGCTCGATTCCCTCGATTCACTACTGAATCTCGGGTCTACCGAAGCGTTCAACTATGCACCAAGCGCCGGCCGGCCCGAGATAAGAGCCATCTGGAAGGAGATGATGTTCAAAAAAAATCCGGGGCTTGCCGGTAAATCGTTCAGTCTTCCGGTAGTCACCTGCGCCCTGACCCACGGTCTCTCGATGGGGGGTTATCTTTTCATCGATGATGGCGACCGCATCATTTCACCGGACCTCTACTGGGAAAATTACGAACTCGTTTTCAACAACGCGTACGGGGGCAGAATAGAATCCTATCCGATGTTTCTGGATAATCGACGTTTCAACATCAGCGGCCTCAAGGAAAAACTTCTGACCGGTCCCTCGGGGAAGAGAGTGGTCATGCTGAACTTCCCGAACAATCCGACCGGATATACCGTTTCCAAATCTGAAGCGGTCGAGATCCGGGATCTGCTGGTGGAGAGCGCGGAAGCGGGAAACGACCTGGTCGTTTTCATCGACGATGCCTACTTCGGACTGGTTTACGAACCGGACATACTTCAGGAATCGATGTTTTCGTTGCTCGCCGACGCCCACGAGCGGATTCTTGCGGTAAAATACGACGGTCCAACGAAAGAGGACTATGTGTGGGGATTCAGGGTCGGGTTCATCACATTCGGCGTCAGGGGCGGGAGCGCGGAGCTCTACGGAGCGCTTGAATCGAAACTCGCGGGAGTTATCAGGGGCAACATCTCCAGTGCCTCGAATATCGGGCAGTCCCTGCTGCTCCGCGCCTACGCAAGCCCGTCGTACCCCGCGGAAAAAAGTGCAAAGTACGCCACGCTCGAACGCCGTTACAGGAAAATAAAGGAGATCGTGGAATCTCATCCGGAGTACCGGGACTCCTTTTACCCGCTTCCTTTCAACTCAGGATATTTCATGTGTATCAGGATGGCGGGAGGCAGTGCGGAAAGGGTGCGCAGAGTGCTGATTGATAAATACAGCACAGGCACTATCGCGCAGGGCGACCTGTTACGGATAGCGTTTTCATCCACTCCCTATGGGACCATCGAAGCGCTTTTTGAAAACTGCCATAGTGCAGCGAAGGAATGCGCATAGTACCCA
>CAZGVZ010000196.1:0-7532 GCA_964529145.1 uncultured Fibrobacteraceae bacterium
AAGAGCGGATCGCCGTAATCGGATACGGTGTGCAGGGGCCGGCGCAGTCTCTCAATCTCAAGGACAACGGATTCGACGTCATCATCGGACAGGCTAAGGCTTTCAAGAAAGACTGGAACAGGGCGATACGGGACGGATGGGTTCCGGGTGAGACTCTTTTCGACATCGAAGAAGCTGCCGAAAAGGCCACCATCATCCAGTTGCTCGTTTCGGATGCAGCGCAGCGCTCGGTATGGCGTAAGCTCAAAAAATATCTCACACCCGGTAAGGCGCTCTATTTTTCACACGGTTTTTCGATCGTGTACAAGGATCAGACCCGGGTGGTGCCGCCCCCGGACATCGACGTGATCATGGTGGCCCCGAAAGGCAGCGGCACGTCGGTCCGCAGGAATTTTCTTTCCGGTGCTGGCATCAACTCCAGTTTCGCGGTGTTCCAGGATGCCACCGGCCGCGCATGGGACCGATGCGTTTCCCTGGGGATAGGGGTGGGATCGGGGTATCTCTTCCCGACGACATTCGAGAAAGAGGTCTGCAGCGATCTTACCGGTGAACGCGGTGTCCTGATGGGCGCTCTTGCAGGGATCATGGAAGCTCAGTACGATGTGCTTCGCAAAAACGGCCACAGCCCGAGCGAGGCCTTCAATGAAACGGTCGAGGAGCTCACGCAGAGTCTCATACGTCTTGTCGACGAGAACGGCATGGACTGGATGTACTCCAACTGCAGCGCCACCGCACAGCGCGGCGCACTCGACTGGAAACCGAAGTTCAAGAAGGCGACCCTGCCAGTTTTCAACGAACTGTACCGGTCGGTGAAGAACGGCAGCGAGACCAGACGCGTACTCGCCACCGGGAAAAAGCCCGACTACAAGGAGAGGCTCGATGGGGAACTCGCGACGATGGGCAACTCCGAAATGTGGCTGGCCGGCAAGGCCGTACGTAGTCTGCGCCCCAGGTCGAAAGCCGTGGAGATCACGAAGGACACCAAAGGCGTGGCAGGAAGAAAATCGAACTGATCGCGCATGCTCCGGTTTCCGGCGGATACCGTCGGAAACCGGAGCGCAGAATTCGCGGTGCGGCGCGTGCCGCCGCACGGTTTAACATCCGAGGTATTCCATGAACAACCGCGTCGTCATTTTCGATACCACGTTGCGTGACGGTGAGCAGGCGCTCATGTCGAGTCTGAGTGTCGAACAGAAGCTCCGCATCGCCCGCCAGCTGGCCCGGCTCAGGGTTGACGTCATCGAGGCGGGTTTTCCCATTTCCTCTCCCGGTGATTTTGAGTCGGTTTCGACGATCGCCCGCGAAATAAAGGGCCCTGTGATCTGCGGTCTCGCCCGTCTGGTTGAAAAGGACATAGTGGCATGCGGAAAGGCTGTGAAGGGCGCCGAACGCCCCAGGATTCACATCTTCATCGGAACTTCGGCTATTCATGTCGAGAAGAAGCTCCGGATGAGCGAACGGGACATTGTCGCCAATGTCGTGCGAAGCGTGAAACTCGCCCGTAAATATTGCGGAGACGTGGAATTCTCCGCCGAGGATGCCGGAAGGACCGGAGCCGATTTTCTCTGCAGCGTGGTCGAGACCGCCATCGCATCGGGAGCTTCGACCATCAATATTCCGGATACGGTCGGCTACACTACTCCCGAGCACTTCGCGCGCATCATCGACGATCTGTTCAATCGCGTTCCCAATATCGACAAGGCGACCATTTCGGTCCACTGTCACAATGATCTCGGCATGGCCACCGCGAATTCCCTTACCGCGCTTTCGCACGGGGTACGTCAGGTCGAATGCACGGTCAACGGCATAGGCGAACGCGCCGGAAACGCGGCTCTCGAGGAAATCGTCATGGCCGTAAAGGTCCGGAACGACCTGTTCCGGCTCTCCACCGGAATCGACACCAGGGAGATCATGCGCACGAGCAAACTCGTCCGCGAGATCTGCGCCATGCCGGTCCAGGCCAACAAGGCGGTGGTAGGCGCGAACGCGTTCTCCCATTCCTCGGGCATCCATCAGGACGGGGTACTCAAGGCCAAGCGGACCTACGAGATCATGACGCCCCAGTCGGTGGGGCTCAAGGAAGCGCGCATGAACCTGACCAGCCGTTCGGGAAGCCATATGGTGAAAAACCGCCTGCTCACGCTCGGGTACCGCGAAGACGAGATCGACATGGATGAGCTCTATTCCCGGTTCAAGACGCTTGCGGACAAGAAGGGAACCGTGTACGATGACGATCTCGTGACCCTCGTCGAGGCTAAAAGCCATGAGGATCTCAATGACCGCTTCGTACTCGAATATCTCAATGTGTCAAGCGGCACGGGCACGGTTCCCACCGCGACCGCCTGCATTCTGGCGGATGGAAAAACGTTCCGGGAAGCCGCCTGCGGCAACGGTGCCGTCGATGCCGCGACAAAGGCGATCGACCGGATAACCGGATACAGGATCACAGTCGAGAATTTCCATATCGACGCGGTCACCGGCGGAAGGGAGGCGCAGGGCAGGGTGATAATCGTCGCACGCTGTGCGGAAGGCATGTTCACCGGCACGGGTACGAGCACCGACATCGTGGAGGCGTCCGCCTTCGCCTACATGGATATTGTGAACAAGATCGCCCGTATGAAGAGGTTCAAGCGCAGAATTCCGGTTTCACGGACGGAATCGCCGTGAAATCCGCGCTCCCGTGGAGACGCGGGTTTGTCGGGAATTCGAACGTAGAGGTCAAACCAGAAAAAAGGAACAATGAATGAAATCTTTCAATATCGCCCTGATCGGAGGCGACGGAACAGGTCCTGAAGTGCTCAGGGAGGGAGTCAAGGTACTCGAGACTACGGCATCGTCCCACAATCTGAAGTTGAATTTCATTTCCTACGATTTCGGCGGTGAGAGATATATACGTACCGGCGAGACACTGCCCGACAGCGCCGTTGGGGAGCTTGCGAAGCATGACGCCATTTTCCTGGGCGCCATCGGACACCCTGATGTCAAGCCTGGGATTCTCGAACTCGGTATTTTGCTGAAGCTCCGTTTCAAACTGGACCAGTACATCAATCTCCGGCCGGTCAAGCTCTATCCCAATGTCGAAACTCCGCTTCGCGACAAGGGACCCGAGCATATCGATTTCGTTATCGTGCGGGAGAATACCGGCGGGATCTACACGGGAATGGGCGGCGCGTCGATGGTCGGAACTCCGAACGAGATAGCGACACAGCTCATGGTATACAGCCGGCCTGTGGTCGAACGGTGCATTCGTTATGCCTTCGAGTTCACGCGGAAACGCAACAGAAAAAAGCTGCTTACCCTGGTGCATAAGGTCAATGTGCTCACGCATGCGGGCGACCTGTGGGTGCGCACCCATCAGGAGGTGGGCGAATCGGAATTCCCGGATATCACGCGGGATTACAACCATGTCGACGCCTGTACCATGTGGATGGTGAAGAGCCCGGAATCCTACGACGTGATCGTCACGGAAAACCTTTTCGGGGATATCATCACCGATCTCGGAGCGATGATCCAGGGAGGAATGGGAATCGCAGCGGGAGGTAATATCAATCCTCAGGGAGTTTCGATGTTCGAACCGATCGGAGGGAGCGCGCCGAAATACACCGGGAAAAATGTCATCAATCCTCTGGCCGCGATCTGCGCCGGCGGAATGATGCTCGACGCGCTCGGTGAGACCGAAGCCGCCGGAGCGGTCGATGCCGCGGTGCACGACGCGCTCGCTTCGGGAAAAATCAAGAGCCTGTCTGCGGGACGAATGGGTATGGGGACCACCGAAATCGGGGATCTGGTCGCCTCACTGGTCAGGTAGGAAATGGACGGAACGCGGAGAACCGCGCTCCGGTCAGGACAGGGACGGAAAGGTGGCCCGATGGGGGCGTTATGAAAAATCCTGAAACGAATCTCAAACTCTACGACACAACCCTGCGCGACGGAAACCAGGCTCTCGGCGTCAGCCTGTCTCTGCGTGACAAGCTGAGGATCACCGAAAAGCTCGATGACCTCGGTATTCATTACATCGAAGGCGGGTGGCCGAATCCGACCAATTCCTTGGATCGCGAGTATTATCGCGAGATAAAGAGGATGAATCTAAGGGCGCGTGTCGCAGCTTTCGGCAGCACTCGCAGACCGGAGGTCCCGGTTCCGGAGGACCGGTTTCTTTCCGCGCTGGTAGATACGGGTTCACCAGTCGCCACCATCTACGGAAAAAGCTGGGGTTTGCATGTGGTGAAGGTGATCAAGACCACGCTTTCCGAGAACCTTGACATGATCGCCGATTCGGTAGCCTTCCTCAAGAGGAACATGGACGAGGTGATTTTCGATGCCGAGCACTTTTTCGACGGCTACCGCGATGACCCCGGATATGCGATGAAAACCCTGAGGGCCGCGGCCGAGGGAGGCGCGGACATTATCGTGCTGTGCGATACCAACGGCGGAACGCTTCCGGACGAGTTCCAGACGATATTCACTGCGGTAAAGGACGCGGTAAATGTGCCGCTGGGAATTCACCTGCACAACGATTGCGGATGCGCAGATGCCAATTCGTGCATCGGCGCGATAGCCGGCGCCGTGCAGATCCAGGGAACCATCAACGGTCTGGGGGAGAGGTGCGGAAACGCGAACCTCTGCACGATCATTCCGAACCTGCAGTTGAAACGCGGCTTTCGCCTCGTGTCCGAGCATCAGCTCGCGCTCCTGACGCCGACTTCGGTATTCGTGACGGAAATCGCGAACATCACACCCAACTACCGCCTGCCTTACGTGGGCGATGCGGCTTTTTCACATAAAGCTGGAGCGCACGCCGACGGAGTCCGCAAGGAACGCAGGTCCTTCGAGCACGTGTCCCCGGAGTTCGTCGGCAACAAGCGGAATTTTATCGTGTCCGATCAGGCCGGAGCCAGCACAATGATCGAGAAACTGTCCGCGTTCCAGCCCGGTCTCGATAAAAAGGATCCCCGCGTCAGGGAGTTGCTCAACACCATAAAGGATCTCGAAGGTAAAGGGTATCAGTTCGAGGCCGCGGACGGTTCATTCGAACTGATCGCGCGCGGAGTGCTGGGACAGTTCAAGGAACCCTTTATGGTGAAGGGATTCAGCGTGTGGGAGGAGAAACGGGAGAACGGGGAGGTGCTCTCCGAGGCGACGATCAAAGTGCGGGAGAACGAAATTTTCGAGCATACCGCGGCTGAAGGGGACGGCCCGGTGAACGCGCTTGATAATGCGCTCAGGAAAGCGCTGGTGAAACTCTACCCGTCGCTCGGGAAGGTGAAGCTCGAGGACTTCAAGGTTCGCGTGCTCGATGGAAGGGATGGGACCGAATCCAAGGTGCGTGTACTCATTGAATCTTCCGACGGAGAGAGCCGGTGGGGCACCATAGGCGTGTCGACGAACATCATCGAGGCGTCGTGGATGGCGCTTATCGACAGTCTCAGATACAAGCTGATGAAGGATATGCTTGAAAAGGAAAAACACGAAGGCATTGTCGGGAAATAGATGTCGCCAGCCCCCTGAAAAGAGAGTCCCGATAGACAAGCGGCTCAGCGCGGCTGCGAGAAAGTGGCGCGCATGAGTCGAAATGGAACACGGGCACCCGGAAAATCGGACCGGGCTGGAGTCAAGACACCGGTTTCCAGGCAGTGCCCGGAACATCCGCATTCCCGTGTCATCCGCGCAGGGACACGGGAGCGGTAAACATGAACAACGGACAGGATGCGGCTATGAAAGAGATCAATTGGCGTGAGCTCGGTTTTTCGTATATCCGGACCGACTGTTTCGTGGTGAGCGAATACCATGACGGCGTCTGGGGGGCTCCCGATGTGAGGACCGAGGTGATGATCCCGCTCCATGTGGCGGCCAGCTGCCTTCATTACGGACAGGCTGCGTTCGAGGGATTGAAGGCATTCAGCCGTAAGGACGGCACGATCGGCGTTTTTCGCCCCCTCGAAAACGCCCGACGCATGGCCGACACCGCGCGCCGTCTGGTCATGGCGGCACCCTCCGAAACACTGTTCATGGAAACGATCGAGCAGCTTGTCGACCGCAACCGGCAATGGATCCCCCCTTACGGTACCGGTGCGAGCCTCTATCTGCGGCCGCTCCTGATCGGCACCACGCCGCGCGTGGGAATCAAACCGGCCGATGACTTTCTTTTCGCCATGCTCTGCATGCCTGTGGGCCCGTATTACAAACACGGATTCCATCCGGTCAGGGCACTCGTCCAGGAGCGGTACGACCGCGCCGCCCCCCACGGAGTGGGAAATGTAAAAGCGTCGGGCAATTACGCGGCTGGGATGCTCGGCGATCTCGAAGGCAAGGAGCAGGACTATCCCATCTGCCTCTACCTGGATTCTGCATCGCATACGTATATCGACGAGTTCGGCACGTCCAATTTTTTCGCGATCACCCGGGACAACAGGTACGTGACTCCTGATTCCGCCTCGGTGCTGCCGTCCATTACCAATACCAGCCTGCAGCGCATCGCCGCGGATTTCGGAATGGCGGTTGAAAGGCGTCCAATACCATTCAGCGAATTGCCGTCGCTCAGCGAAGTGGGCGCATGCGGCACCGCGGCGGTCATAACCCCGATCTGCTCCGTGACCCGGGGCGATCATGTCATAAGGTTCGGAAGCGAGAACGAGGCCGGAGCGGTCCTCACGCGGCTTTTCAGGGAGATACAGGGAATACAGTACGGCGAAATCGAAGATCGCCATGGATGGATGGTGAAGGTATAACATGTCAGACGATTCTCTGCTGCGGCAATCTCTTGATTATCACGAAAACGGAAGACCGGGCAAGGTAGCCGTTGTTCCCACAAAGCCATGCAGGACTCAGAGGGATCTGTCGCTCGCATATACTCCCGGAGTCGCCGAACCGTGCAGGCGCATCCGGAAAGACCCCGAAGAGGTATACCGGTACACTTCGCGCGGCAATCTGGTGGCTGTAATCTCCAACGGAACGGCGGTACTCGGATTGGGGAACATAGGCCCGCTGGCGGGCAAGCCGGTAATGGAAGGAAAGGGTGTTCTATTCAAACGTTTCGCGGATATCGACGTGTTCGATCTCGAGGTATCGTGCGAAGATCCTGAAAAACTGGTCGACATCATCGCAAGCCTGGAACCCACGTTCGGCGGAATCAATCTCGAAGACATCAAGGCTCCCGAATGTTTCTACATCGAGCGGGAACTCAAGAAGCGGATGAAAATTCCGGTATTCCACGACGATCAGCACGGCACAGCCATCATCTCCGGTGCGGCCCTGCTCAACGCAGCGGAGCTGCAGGGAAAAAAACTTTCGGAAATGCGTGTCGTTTTCTCGGGCGCGGGAGCGGCTTCGATTTCCTGCGCGCTCCACTACCTCAATCTCGGCGTTGACCGGGACAACCTGATGCTGGTCGACAGCAGGGGCGTGGTCTTCAGGGGCAGAACGGAAGGAATGAGTCCCTTCAAAGAGCGATTGGCGTCCGACACCACCCGGAGAACACTCGCTGAAGCGATGGAGGGTGCCGATCTTTTCGCCGGGCTCAGTGTCGGCGGTCT
>CAZGVZ010000197.1:0-5762 GCA_964529145.1 uncultured Fibrobacteraceae bacterium
CTTTGGTAAGGGGGTACTCCCTGCGGGTAATGATTTCTTCCTTGACACCGCCAAAGTCGATCGTGGCCATAACAGAAACTCCTTACTTGAAGTGAAAACAATTATGAAGCGTGACGGAATCCGAATGCAGGCACTCCATCACCCATCGTTATTTTCTCGATTGTGCGAGAGCGATCGCTCCTGAACGGACGATTTCCTTTATCCCATACGGTTTTACCATAGTGATGAAATCGTTTATGTGTGCACGAGTTCCGGTCATCTCGACCGTGATCGACGAAGGCGCCACCGAAGCGATTTTCGCGCCGAAAATCGAACCGAGCTCGATGATTTCGTGCCGGTTGGATTTAGAAGTGTCCACCACCGCAAGAAGCATCTCCCTCTCGATCACCTCCTCGGTCCTGAAGTCGATCACCTTGATGACATCGATGAGCCGGTTGAGCTGTTTGACGATCTGCTCGAGTATCTCCTCATCCCCGCTGACGACAATGGTCATACGCGAAACCGTCACATCGTCGGTCTCCGCGACGGTCAGACTCGAAATGTTGTATCCCCTGCTCGAGAAAAGACCTGATATGCGTGAGAGCGCTCCGCTGTGGTTCTCGACAAGTACGGAAATGGTATGGGTGCTCATGGTCCCTCCAGAATTTCGTCGATCGGTCTTCCGGCCGGAACCATGGGAAACACGTTCTCCTCGTGCGCCACCATGAACTCCATAAGCGCCGGCCCCTCGGCCGAGAGGCCTTCCCGCAGCGTAGATTCGACCTGATCGGGCCTGACCGCCCGGAACGCGGGGATTCCGTAGCTCTTCGCGAGAGCCACGAAATCGGGAATGTACGTCCGGGAACATTTCCCCGTGCCGACGCACTCGTCGCAGGTCATGCCGCCTTTCAGACACGTCGAACTGTAACGTTTGTGGTAAAAGAGATCCTGCCACTGCCGCACCATACCGAGATACTCGTTGTTGAGGATCACGATTTTGACCGGAATACGGTTGATCGACAGCGTCGCAAGTTCCTGGATGTTCATCTGTATCGATCCGTCCCCGGCGATATCGATGACCGGCTTACCGGGAGAGGAAAGCGCCGCCCCCATGGCAGCGGGCAACCCGAATCCCATGGTTCCCAATCCACCGGAAGTGATCAGCGTGCGGGGACGGGAGAAGGGGAAATACTGCGCAGTCCACATCTGATGCTGCCCCACTTCAGTGGCGATGATCGCATCCCCGCCGGTAAGGCGGTAGATAGAAAGAATCACCTCCTGAGGCTTTATCTCGGTTTCAGATCCGGTAAACGAGAACAGACGGTCGCCTTTCAACTTCGCGATACGCTCGTTCCATTCGTCGGCGGCTCTCGGTGTAACCAGTCCCTGAAGCGAAACGAGAATGTTTTTCGCATCTCCGACAACCGGAATATCGACCTTGATTATCTTTGAAATAGCCGCGGGATCGATATCCAGATGAATGATCGATGCATGGGGAGCGAATTTGGCGACGTAACCTGTCACACGGTCGTCGAAGCGCGCACCTACCGAAATCAGGAGATCGCATTCCTGCAGCGCGTAATTCGCGGTTTTCGAACCATGCATCCCGGGCATGCCGATGAACAGCGGATGCGTACCTGGAAACCCGCCGAGGCCCATCAGCGTAGTGGTCACCGGTATGTTGGTTTTCTCCGCGAGTGCGCGCAACTCCTCGTGCGCTCTGCTGAGAATTATCCCCCCACCTGCGAAAATAAGTGGTTTCTTCGCACCGTTGATCGCCTCGGCGGCACGTTTGATCTGTCGCATATGCCCCTGGACATTCGGACGGTAACTGCGAATGACAACCTTTTCGGGGTATTCGTAGTCGTCGAGAAAGGCGCGCGAAACATCCGCGGGTATATCTATGAGCACCGGCCCCGGCCTTCCTGTCCGCGCTATATGAAACGCCTGTTTCAGCATGACCGGGAGTTCGGCGATAGTTTTCACAAGAAAATTGTGTTTGGTCACAGGACGGCTTATCCCCACCACATCCGCCTCCTGAAAGGCATCGGTTCCAAGCAGATGCGAGGCCACCTGTCCGGTAATGGCTACCATCGGGATCGAATCCAGATACGCGGTCGCGATACCTGTGATAAGGTTGGTAGCTCCGGGGCCGGAAGTCGCCAGACATACGCCGACCTCTCCGGTGGCGCGCGCGTAACCGTCCGCCGCATGTGCGGCGGCCTGTTCGTGGCGGGTGAGGACGAATGTAATCTCTCTGGTCTCGTACAGTACGTCGAAGATCGGTATGACCACACCGCCCGGATAACCGAAAAGCACTTTCACCTTCTCTTGAATGAGTGCATCGATGATGATCTGCGCGCCGGTTTTTCTCAAATGTACCTCCGCCCCTTCAATTGACAAAAAATACAGGCCGACTTCGAAACAGCTGCAAAAAATACGACCTTTTCCTGAATTAATCAAGTTACCGGCAAAAAAAAAGCAGGGCCCGCTTCCCTGGGAGGAAACGGGCCCTGCTTTGTATATTCCGGTTGAACAGCTTGAGGACCCCGTTTCCCCTCAGGGAATGATAACGATTTCCGCTAGAATACGGAGCGGAATCATTACTACAGTTACGGCGGCAATCAGGCTGGTTCTGTTCATGGATAGAAACTACCATTCTCCAAAACGCGGATCAAGTCCTTTTTATTTCATACCTTGATCGGATGATTAATTTACGATGAGATGCGCAGCGACAGCGAGCGGAACGGGTTTGTAGGCGCGAAGGGCATATCGATCCGGTGATACGCCGGAAGCGACTACGATCCCGTTATACCGCTGTCCGCGAAGCAGATCGCGTAAAGGGATGTCCGATTAAGGTCATATGCAGGTCAACGAAGGATCCCCCGGTTTCGCTCCCCCTCATACGCGGCCCAGCCCCGTTCGCAACGCAGCCCGGTTATTCCATTTGCCTCCATATTAACAATGAGATAAATTTATACATGAGTCACATCCGTCCGAAACACGGACTGCAGTCCGCACCGAAGCATCGTACTCCGGGAGATGTGAACCCGGAAGTTCACTTTTGGACCCATGTGAGCATCGATCCATTCTCCTGGGGGTGATTATGAAAGCCTTCCCGCTCATCTCTCTTTGTGCGATTCTTTTTACGATCGACATTCCTGCAGCCACCATCAAGGTTCCCGACCGGAACGAATCCGTGCAATCGGCAATTGAAAAGGCCGGCAGTGGAGATACGGTTTTCGTGCGTATCGGCATCTATCGCGAGTCGATCGTTCTCAAGGACGACGTGACGCTTATGGGCGAATCGATGACCGGAACGAGGATCCGCGGTGATCGCGGTCTCCCGGTCATTACCGCAGCCAATAATTCGACGATCAGGAACCTGACTCTCGAACGTGGAAGAATCGGACTGCTCTGTGAGAATGTCGACTGCGTTCTGGAACAGGTTATCGTGAGAAACAACAGGGAAACAGGGATCCATTGTCTCGTCACTCTGCCGGCTATCTACAACTGCATCGTACACCGGAACAGATGGAGCGGGATATTCTGCGAATCTGCGCGCAGCATAAAAACATCCATCATGCATAACGTTATCGCTGAGAACGGGTATTGCGGCATCATGCTCGAGGGTCAGAGTGAGGTGTTGATCCAGAACAACGTCATTCTGGGAAACGGCCAGTTCGGGATCTGGGGTGTTGAGGAGTCCCGGAGGTCGCGGATCGTGTACAACAATTTTTTCGGTAACAGAAACAGTGTCAACGTCTACCTGAAAAAGGATGCTTCCAATACGACGGAGGATCCCGGCTATCCCCGCGTTCGCGGCGGTTTCGATTTTTTTTCCACATCGAGTGTCATGTTGAAAGGCAAGGGAAAGGACGGTGCAACCATAGGTCTGATCGGCGGAGAGGTGCTTACACAGAAATTTGCCGATCCGGATGAGGACGGAGTACGTCTCGATGAAGATCGGTGCCCCAGCATCCCCGAAGACATCGACGGCTTCGAGGACAGCGACGGCTGCCCCGAATTCGACAACGACAACGACGGAATCTATGATGCCGAGGATGCCTGTCCTTCCTCGCCGGAGGACTATGACGGATTCAGGGACGAAGACGGCTGCGACGACTGGGACAACGATAAAGACGGAATCCCGGACAGCGTCGATGTTTGTAAAAACAACCCTGAAACCGTAAACGGATTCAAGGATGAGGACGGGTGTCCGGACGAGATCCCGCACGGGGAGGATTCTGTGCGTCCGGGAGACCCGAATCCTGCCGTTATCCCGGACCCGGTGCCTTCCGGGCAGGCCCCATCCGGACCGTCCGATCGGAAACCGGACTCCGTCGCCGAGTGAATCATAAATCGCTCCTGCCGGAGACTCCGGCGCGCTGTCTTCTTCCGGAACCCGCCGTGCGATATTCCGGATATCGACCTGCTGTAAAAGTCATGAACACGTTCGCCGCCGCTCCCGAGGTAACGCAAAATATGCCGTCTGTTTACGGAGCATTGCGGTTTCCTTTCCGGAAGGATATAATCGGAAAGTGCCGCTCGCGTTGCCGGCTGCAGCGAAATGATCGAACAGCTATCGATATCTTTTGGCTGAAGCATGACTCCGGGAGCCTTTCATCTTGAAGGGCTGAAAACAGGAGAACGCGATTTCCCGTCCGATCGCTCCGGACCAGGACAATACGCTTATAAAAAGGTGATCCGTAATGCACAGACATCTCCCGTTCCTGATTACCGCGTTTCTGGCACCGGCGATTTTCTCGGATCAGTTAGCTACCACCGAAGCCGGAAAAAAGGTCATCCTTCTGGATAACGGAAGTTGGCGATACCTGAACACGGAAAAAGAGAAACCGGCTGAAGGAAGCGGCGTCGATCAAGTCTCAATGGTGGAAATCGTGAAAAACGATAAAGGCTTCGATTTCAGAAAAGCGCGTTGGGGCATGGACAAAAAAGAAGTGATCGCATCGGAAGACGCACAGCCCCTCCTGAATACGGAAACCATTCTGGAGTACAAGGTCCGCCTGCTGGGATACGACTGCACCGTAAGTTATAACTTCTCGGACAAAAAACTGCTCAGCGCGCGATTCGTCATCCGGCAGCCCCATGTCGATCCTGCGCTCTACTTCGAGGACTATGAAGAACTCACGCGATATCTTTCGCCTCTTTATGGAAAAACCGTTTCGAAAAGGTGCGACTGGAAAAACGAGATGTACCGGGACGACCGATCGAAATGGGGATTCGCGGTCAGTCTGGGATTCCTTACCTGCAGCACACAGTGGCAAAACGAACGCACCCGGATTCTCCTTACCATCAGCGGCGGAAATCATCAGATATTGACCGATCTCGAATACACCGGACATTCGACGAGTAGATAAAGACAGCTCCACACCTGCGGAGAGATTGAAGACGGCCGATGGTCCGGAATACTCTCGGCAAGGCTTACGGTAAAAAGTTGCAAACGGGGTAGATTGTTCGCTCCAGTGAACAGGAGTTTACCTGAAAAAACCTTTTTTCCTGCGGATTTTCCTGTTTTCGCGTATAATGAAAATAGAACGATTTCGCCGGCGCCAAGTCAGAGAGTGAAGAATCATCAGAAACTGGAAAATGGCTAACCTCTTTGAGTATCAAAATTACCGGACCTATCTCAAAGATTATTATTCGGAACAAAAAGCGCTGAAAAAGAGATTTTCCTACCGGTATTTTTCCGAGAAGGCAGGAGTAAATTCCGCTTCGTTCCTTTATTATGTCATTGAAAACAAGCGAAATCTGACCGGCAG
>CAZGVZ010000197.1:5772-7528 GCA_964529145.1 uncultured Fibrobacteraceae bacterium
AAGATTTCTCAGGCCATCGGCCATTCCCGGGAGGAAGCGGATTATTTCGAAAATCTCGTCTATTTCAACCAGGCAAAAACGATCAACGAAAAAACACATTTTTACGGAAAGCTCATTGAAATCCGCCGTCCTCTCGATGTACAGAAAATCGAAACCGACCGCTACGAATATTACGCGAAGTGGTACCACAGCGTTATACGGGAGGTGGTGACATTTTTCGATTTTCACGATGATTTCGAGGCGCTTGCTTCATTCCTGATTCCTCCGATTTCCACCAGGGAGGCGAAAGAATCCATATTTCTTCTAGAGCGTCTGGGTTTTCTCGAACGCGATGAAAACGGTTTATATCATCAGACCAGCAACCTGATTCTTGGACGCCCGGAACCTCTGCGGATATTTCAGATCGAGCGCTTTCAACTCGAAATGCTGCAGATCGCGACAAAGGCATATGAGAATATCCCTCTCAGGGATCGCATTTCGACATCGACGACCCTTTCAGTTTCCGCGAAGACGGTAGATCTGTTCAAGATGCGTATCCGCGAGCTTCAGCGCGATCTCATGGAAATCGCCAGAATGGACGATCAGCAGGAACGGACGATTCAGATAACCGTGAACCTTTTTCCGGTAAGCCACAGCAAACATGAAAACCTGTAAACGGGCAGTTGTTTTCCTCACCGGGGTGTTGCTCATTCTTGCGATCAGGTGCATGAATTCGCTGAACCATGCAGGAGGGGCGAGCGGAACAGACGTGAGCGCCTGTATCATCACAGGTTCGGTGATCGATTCCACAGGCCGCTCCGTGCCCGGCAGTATCGTCAGGCTTCGTCCGGAAGACTACATTGCAGGCCGGGAAAACGAGGATACGGTATTCAAGCGCGACGGCGCTACCGATGCGGACGGAGGGTACCTGTTCGACAGCGTTCCTGCGGGTCGATACATCATCGAATGTATAGGGCCGGATTCGTCGGGATATGCGATCGCATGCATGGTGGATACCGGCGATTCGGTTCACCGGCTCTCTCCGGCCAGGCTGCAGAAGCTGGCCATCATCAAAGGACATGATATTGGGAACACTTCTCAGGATCAGGAAGAAACAAGGATCCGGGTACGCGGTTTCGAACGCTCTGCTCCGATCGACAGTATGGGGAATTTTGAACTGCAGGTTCCGGCCGGATGGTGCAGGCTTCACCTTCCGGAACGGTCGCCCGATCAACCGGAAACAGACACTCTGGTTTACTGCAATCCCGGAGATAATCCGCCGTTCTATCGCCAGCCGCGTCAGGAACCGTCCAAATGCGATGATCTGGAGTGTGAGATACAGACGCTCCTTCACATAATCGATTCAAACGATCTCTCAGTTGCGCCTGAATCGGTGATCATGATCGAAAATCAGAGAGTGGTCGAAATACACCTGGACGGACTGGGATTACGAGAGCTTCCTGAATCGATACAGAGATTTTCCCGTCTCCGTGTGCTGAATTTCGGCAACAACGAAATCAGGGAATTTCCGAGAGGAATCGATCGTCTCAGAAATCTCAGGGAACTCAGAGCTGCCGGTAACCGGCTCTTCATGGTTCCGGCTTCACTCGGAATGATCGATTCCCTGCGAATCCTCGATCTCTCGAATAACCAGCTTATATCCCTGCCCGAACCTCTCGTCTACCTGTCCCTCGATTCATTGAATGTCCGGGAGAACATGCTCTGCAATATCGGTGAACCCACACGGCAATGGATCGCCGCTTTCGATCCCGAATGG
>CAZGVZ010000198.1:0-7511 GCA_964529145.1 uncultured Fibrobacteraceae bacterium
GTCCGGAATAAAGAAAGGCCGTGGCCGGGCCAATACCCGCACCCCGGGAATAAATTCCGGCAAACAAAGGCAGCACCGTGCAGGAACAGACGGCCAGTACCGTCCCCGATATGGAAGCGACCGAATAGGACAGGATCTTGTTTGCCGTCGCGCCGAAATATTTAAGCACCGCCGCCTGAGAAACAAAAACTGTAATGGCCCCGGCGATGAAAAAAGCAGGGACCAGGCAGGTCAGCACATGCTGTCGCGCATACTCCTGAAGCATCATAAAGGCTTCCAGTCCGGACTGCCGGATGAGTGTGGATTCCCATGGGAGGTAATAAGCACCCAGGAATATCGCGACGATTAATAAAAATTTATGCCATTCTTTCATGATTTTTCCTTTTTCTTCCTATTTTTTATCTCATCGATAAAATCTTTTGCTTTATCTCCGCGCAGGTAGTCTGCCAGTCCGAGCAGCCCATCAGTCAGGTATTTTGACTTATAGCCATTAAGTGTCAGATAAGTGCGGGCAATTTCGGCGCGGTCATAGTGCGGACAGGCAGTGACGATGATCTTCGTCTTGTCCAATTCCTTTAACCTGTTTGGAAGTTCGTTGAGCGGGATGTTCTTGATGAAACCGAAGCTGTATGCCTGATATTCTTCTGGAAAACGAACATCAATGATCTGCACTTTACCCTGCTTATAGAGCTGCAACATTTCGGCAATGCCGATTTTCATGTCTTTGCGTTCCTGATAGTCAAAACGCTTCAGATAACTTTCAAAAGTCACGTTATCGGCTGCGTAGACAGCAGGCACCAGGAAAATCGAAGTTACCAACAGCAACATTATTTTCTTAATCATTATAAAGTATCCTCTCAGCAAAGCCCCGGGCCTTTACTATTTCTTCCCAATCGTCAGGTACAATTTTAATTTTGTCAATCCATCCCAGATTTCATCGTCACCGACATATTTCTTTATATCTGTTGGGGAATACTTTATGACGCAAGTGGGTGTCGCATCAATTTTATGTTCTTTAATCACAGCACTCAAAAGGGAAAAGATAGACTTTTCATTCATGGGGCTCCATGAAATTTTTTTCTCTTTGAGGAAGGTAAGGAGAGCCTGCTCATCCTGAATGTGCTTGCCCTGAGCCGCCTCAAAAAGAATATTGCGAACATGAAGAACATTGCCGATCCCAGGAGACTTGTTGACAGCATAAAGGTAATATTTTGCGTAGATTGGCGTGGCAGGATTAAAAGGAACATCAACAAAGGTCAATTTGATTTTATCCGACGCTACCAGTTCTTTGAATAATCCTTCGGCTTTCGTATCGATGCGCCTGCAGGGCGGACAAAAATAATCCGTAAAAATAATGACTTCAATAGCCCCCTTACCCAAAGACGGAATTCCTCTGACGCTATCCTGCCCGTAAGCTGGAGTCACGGAACCGGAAAACGTCAATAGAATAGTCAGATACCCCAGCACACTCACCAGCAACAATGGAAATCTTTTAATCTTCAACATCGGAATACTCACCTCCCCAAGGAAATAAAGCCATATCCGGCTGCGGTTTTCGCGCCAGGCGGACGGTACTTCATAATTAATGATAAACGACAAAATTAACATTATCGAGAAGGCAAGACAGAAAGGACAATAAACGTCGTTTTGCGCCTGAAAGGCATAAAGATGAACCTCCACGCCCAAGCCCGCGGCCAGAAGCATCCGGACAAAAGCAGTCTGTTTAAACAGGGCGAAAACAATCACCGCCGCCATAAACGCCATCCCTACCCACTTGAGATCAATGCCGAAGATATCGCCCTTGAGATAACTGCATGCCGTATCGCAGTAGTCGTAATACACCATGATCCCGATCCCGACGAGTGCCAGGACAATCGTGAGAATGTGACGATATTTTCTAATTATTGCCGTAATGCCCTTCATGACTTGTCTCCGGTAATCGTCCCGATCATTTTTTCCTCGCGTCACCCGCTTGCACTGTGAAAATATTCTTCGAGCTTCGTTTTGATTTCATCCCGGACTCGCCGGAATTCCCGCAAAATCTCCTCTTTGCTTCCGGCGGAGAAGGCTTCCATCTTGTCACCCCACAAGGAATTGGCGAGCCCTTTGGCTATCTGGGAGCGGCAGGAATTGGCCGTGCATACGAAGAGAACTCCTTTTTTCATCCGTTATCCCTGCATAAAATTCAGTGCGATTAAGTAAACACCGCCCAAGATCACCAGTACGCCACAAATCTTTTTGAGGATCACCGCGCCTTTTGATTTTTCACTCCAGTGCAGGTAGTGCTGCACGACTTCCGTAAACGTTCCTGCAAAAACCAGCACCGAACAGTGGCCGACGGCGAACGCCGCCAGAATCAACATCGCCAGCGTCAATTGTGTTGATGCCATACTGAACACCACGCCCAGCATCGTCGCCATGTAAGCAAATGTGCAGGGCCCCAGGGCAACGCCGAAGATCAGCCCCAGAATAAACGCCGCCAGAAAACCTTTTCTTTTATAATTGGGGTTCGCGCCGCCTTCCATGAAGGGCAGTGGCAGAATGCCCAGCAGATTGAGACCAATAGCAAAGAAGACGATTGCTACAACATAGTTGCCGTAGCCTCCGATATCCCCCATCATGCGGCCCGCCATGCCGGTGATGAGGCCGATAAGGCCTATGGTAATGAGAATCCCCAATCCGAAAAGAAGTGAAAGGCCAAAGGCCCTTCGCGTGGGGATGTCGCCCTGGCCGTCGATGAAGCCCACAATCAGGGGAATACACGCGATATGGCAGGGCGAAAGGATAACCGACAGGATACCCCACGCAAACGCCGCGCCAATGGCGATTCCAGGTGACTGCGTCAGGGCGACAGTGAGCGAGGTAAACAAATCAACCAACATTTATTTAACCCCCTGCGTTTTCAGAACCTTGATGAGATCTTCCTTCGGAAAGTATCCTTCATGCCGAAAATATTCCTTGCCGTCCTTGTCCAGAAAAACCTGTGTGGGAATCACGCGAATATTATATTTCTCAGCGTCTATCTTCCCTTGCTGCGTCCAGACGTCGTGAAAAAGAACAATCACCTGTCCCTTGTATGTCTCTGCCACCTCTTTCATAATGGGTTGCATGGCTTTACAGGGTATACACCTGGCTGCGCCGATTTCCACAAACGTCACCAGTGGCTTGAAAGTGGACGGCTTTGTCGCTGTGGATTTGCCGGTTGTATCCTGCGCGAGTGCTTTGCCGCAATCCGCTGAAAGAAAGATGAGTGAAAAAAAAGCAAATAACACTAAAACCCCTATTAATTTTGAACGTAAAGTCATAGAATCCTCCCGAATTTCGTTTTAGAATATTCATTCATATTCTGGATTATGGTTCATATGCCGCAACAGCCGTTGCCTGATCGGCGAGTCGTATTCGCTGAAAATCCAACATTCTTTTTTATCTTTTCCAGAACTTCATCGACAATTTGATCCGTTACGGGGGTTTCGTGCTTTTCCAGACCCAAATCGGTTAAAATGTAGGATGTCGGCTGAACACCTATCCGCTCAAGCGATTTTCTGGCACAGGCGGTTACACAACCATCAATGGTGATGACCTCGTCAGCACCTTTCGCTGATTGTACGTATCCGGACAGTCCAGCCCCAACACCGGCCAGACATGTCATTTTGGCAAAACCCTCGTCCCGCAATTTGCGTGTTACGTGATCAGCAATTTCTCCCACGTCCGCTGAGCCGGAGCAGGAATAAATCAATTTTGTTCCACCCCTGCAGCATTCCGCCATAAAGCTACCTCACTCGTTTTTCTTGATAAATAATCAACTTTTAAGTTTCTCGTATAATCCTTTTAGTTTTGTTTCATACGCCTGAAGGATCGAGGCTTCATCCTCGGCCAATGGCTTTACCGGAATGAGATTGACGACCTCGTGATAAGACAGGCCGCTTTTAAAGATTGTTTTTGCCGCACCTTTAATCGTCTCATATAAAGCTTTATCCGTTTCCTTTTCCATCAGGCCAAAAGATGCGCCAAGTTCCCGAAGTTTTTGCATCTGAAACCAGAGATAGGTCGGCCCCATCGCCGTAAGTATTGCGTAAGCTTCAAGTTTTGTTTCTTCCACTTCCGGACAATCGCCGAGGGATTTAAACAAACGGCGAATATCTTTTTTCATGTCATCGGTTATGGCAGAAGAAAAAGCCACCGGATTATAGCCCTCGCCAATGACGGATGGTGCATTCGGAATCATGCGGACAATCCGGTTAAAACCACCAAGCGCCGCCGACAATTTGGCAATCGTCCATTTGGGGGCAAGTGAGATCAAAACGGCATCGGGTTTTAAAGCGGCCTTAATACCTTCCAAAATGTCACCGATAGCTGGTGGATGCAGTGCTATAAATACCACGTTACATCCGGCCGCAATGGTATTCTCAGTACTGATTTTAATTCCGGAGTGCCCGGCCTGAAGGGCATTTAAGACATCCGGATTTGCATCACTCACAATGATTTCGCCCGGCAAATCGCCTTCTTTTTTCCATCCGTCCAGCAGAATTCGTGTAATTCTCCCGCCACCGATAAAACCAATTGAACCGTACGGGTTGCTCTTGCCCATCATCTTCCTCCTTGAAGGATAAACATAGCTTTAGTGTATGTGAAGCTTTGTTCTAATTAGCCTTTAATCCATCCTTTAATCTGGTCTTCCGAAGGTATTTTGCCCGCTGCCTTGACTTCACCATTGACTACCAGCGCAGGCGTTGTCATGACGCCATAGTTCATGATCTTCTTGAAATCTTCCACCTTGGATATCTCAGCGTTTACACCTTCTTTTTTAGCAACTTCGCGGACCAGTTCTTCCAGCTTATGACACTTCGCGCACCCGACGCCCAGAATCTCAATTTTCATATCGATCACTCCTTTATATTGAAATATTGACGAATTTTTTACAGGTATTTCCCTGTAAGGCCATACCGTTTTTTAATCTGTGACTGAAGCCATCACGTTGTTCATCCCCTGCAGGATTTTAAAATGGCATTTTGCTGCCGGGCATTGGCCGAAATCACATCCTCCACGCAGCTCATGAACTGCATGATGCAGGGAACACGCAAACTATAGAAGATTGAATTACCCCGTTTGTCATCGTTCACCAGACCGGCATTCTTCAAAATGCTCAAATGCTTGGATACGGTCGAAGCGTCTGCGCCGATCATTTCGGTGAGTTCGCCTACGCAGTGCTCCTTTTTATTGAGCTCTTCGATAATCAAAAGCCGGCTGGGATGCGCCATAGCCTTGATGATTTTAGCCCGCGCTTCATACCTCGTCTTTAAAGTATTTTTCATTTTGTCCTCCATTATGACTATTTGGCAATTTAGCCATATGGCACTATTTTGTCAAGGAATATTTCAGCAATTAAAAGGCGCCAGGTGGTCTTGCCTGACGCCTTTATATTACTCTGTTGTATCATGGACTTAACAGCAGCCACCGCCCGCAGGAAGACTGGATGTCAGTTGAAATCCTGACCCCATGAAAGATTCCACAAAATCAACCTTGATGGGTTTGGCCTTATCAAACAATTCTTTTTCAACGAGATAGGTAATATCCCGATCGGTAAACACAACGTCGTTATCCTGCTGCTCGTCCAGAGCCATGCCCAGTTTGGGTCCTCCTCAGCCGGCCTGCAAAAGTAGCCTGATCGCCTGTTTACTTTTTTGCTTAACTAGAAATTCCTTCACTACACGACTTGCTTCTTCTGTTACCTCAAACATGATTCATGCCTCCATTTTGTTATTCACCGTCCCTACACGAGAGACGATTACACCGATCAGGTTCCGCCAAAAAGCGGAATGCCGCCACGCAGGGAACTATCCCCTAAGAAACCGACCGTCACCTTATCGCCATCCACAATCACCGGCACTTGTCTTTTACCACCGGAAAGCTTCAGCATTTCACTGAGTTTCTCCGCGTCTTTGTCCACATTTATAAAGACAGCCCTGTCCTTATAAGCCTCTCGCGCCTGAACACAGAAGGGACAGGTATCAGTGCCGTAAATTAATATTTTTTCATTCAAGATCATTTTTTATCCACAACAACAAGATCCGGATCGCGAACCACATCCTGAAGAGCCTCCTAATTATTTTGAAGATCCTTTGATATTTAGCCCACCTAAAGACGGCATCATCTTTCTGCTCCTGCAAAATGGACATACAGGTTTCAATCCGACTTCCTTTGGCGCGAGGGTAGCAAATACATCTAACATGACACCGCATTTTCCACGTATATATTCGTAAGTCGGCATAGCATCTTTTTAATATATCGTATTTGTCTTTGAATACATTGTTGTTTTGTTACATTTCATATTAGTTTTATCCTTTTAGGCTTTTGATCAAACGCTTGATTTCCTCTTTGTCCGGGAAAGTTATCGCTTCCACAGGACAAAATTCTTTGCATTTATCGCAGAGAACAACACAGTTGGATGGTTCGGCTACCTTTGCTTTTTCTGATTCTTCATTCATAATAAAAACGCCGTTGGCGCATGTTTCCAAGCACGTGCCACAACCAGTGCATTCTTCCTCATTGATATACGGTCGCCAAGGTATCTTTTCTCTGGCAATTCCCATGTATGATTTTCCAGCCATGGTTTTTACTCCTTCCGATCATTTTTCAATCGTTCCGTCAATTGCAGTCTTTATTTTTTGAAAAACAGCATCGGTATCTTCCAGCGCCATGCTTACAGGCAGCCAATGGTCAGAATCCATCGGAACGCCCGCCTTCTCAAATCCGTCGCGGAGAAGCTTTCGTTGCTTGTCCTCTTTGCAGGCGGGGGTAATATAGATGATGCCGTCCTTCAGCACATTGCTCATGAATCGTTCACCGTCCGGTTCACACAACCGCGGATGCAACGCCATGAATTCAATTTTGCCTTCATATTCCAAGCGTACCATCTCCGCAAGCGCCCAGAAATCTATCTTCCCCATGCTGGGGCAAGCGCCACTGCATGTACAGAATAGAACCGCCTTTTTTTTGTTTGCTTGTTGAGCAGTCATTTTCACATCCTCCCTATTTTCCGGTTTGTCATAATTGCGCCATTGTTACCGCTTTGCCGGTATCAGCAGTACAAACGCTTCTGAATTACGCGCTATGTTATGGCTTACGCTTCCCAGGAAAAGCTCTTTAACAAAACCGCGCCCCTGACTACTATTTTTCACACGCATTTACCGATGTTTCAGTTAATGCTTGACTGTACCAACCCCGTGAATGGTTGCAGACATTGCAGACCGATAGCATAACCGGCACTTCGACTAGAACTCCTACCACACAGGCCAGCGCAGCTCCGGAACTCGGCCCGAAGAGCGTAATCGCCACGGCCACGGCCAATTCAAAGAAATTGCTTGCCCCGATGAGCGCCCCCGGCGATGCCACATTATGTGGTACCTTGAAGAACCTCATGAGCATATAAGTGAGGCTGGAGTTAAAATAAACCTGAATCAAAATTGGTATGGCAATCAGTATAACAGCAATCCATTTAGTGGTGAGGTTTT
>CAZGVZ010000199.1:0-7455 GCA_964529145.1 uncultured Fibrobacteraceae bacterium
GAATAAGACGAAGCCTGCAGCCTTTGCAGCGGGCGGAATAAAAAATGAATTTTTCCTACCCTTAAATTAATTTCTGGGTCGGACCAATCAGGAGAGTGAGTTGCCGGTTGGATCCCTAAGGTTTCTGAAAACCGGAAAAGGAATGATCCTCATGGTTCGGGGCATCGGTATAGATATCGTCGAAATCGAAAGAATAGAAAATTTGATCAATAAATACGACCTGCATTTTCTGGAGAAGGTATATACACCGAGGGAAATATCATTCTGCAGGTCGAAGGCGTTCCCGGCTATCCATTTTTCAGGGCGCTGGGCAGTCAAAGAGGCTTTTTACAAAGCCTTGCCATCATCTCTACAGCCGTACAGTACCTGGAAGAGCATCGAAGTCCTTCCGGAACCCGGCGGCGGCGCCAGGCCGGTAATCACGGTAGTGTCGCCTGTGCTCGGAGAGCTGTTCATGAAAGAAAAAATCACCTTCTGCCACCTCTCGCTATCCCACGAAAGGTCAATGTGCACGGCGATGGTGGTCATGGAGTCCGCGGCCGAATGAAGCAACACGCGTACTCCCGGATCGGGTTCCCTTCCCGTTCACGAATCCGTCCTGCATCTGTTTCACCGGCGAATCATCCGAAATAGGTTGAAATTATCATATATTTAGGGTATTTTGATAATGAGATAATGAATTCTATCGAGGCGTGCATCATGATTCGTTTTCATTTTCGGTTGCTGGGTTTCCTGCTGCTCATCCTGGTCTGCGCCATTAGCCTGCCGTATGCCCAGGACATTTACGATGACGACGAAGTGCCTTTCGATTCCGAATCCGTTACTGAGCAGGAAGAGGAGTTCCCGGACGAATCGGGCGGCGATCTGCAACCGGATGATGATGCCGGGAGAACCGACCCGGTCTTCGATCCTTTGGGGGGACCCGGAGACATCCCCGGCGATTACGACGCGTCAACCACGGTTTCCTCCCCTTCCATTACCTCCGGCGAGCACATGTCCCAAAATGCCATCATCGAGGGAGTCCAATTGACAGCCGAGCCCGGAACCAACCCAGATGAAAAGATCATCGCCGGTTATTTCATATTCCGTGACAAACCTTCCAGCTATTTTTACGAGATCAAGCCGAGAGATAAAAAGCTGATATTCGAATTCAACGACACCAAGGTGGGTTCTTCTCCCGTACCCACAGCATCCGAGCCTCCCATCAAGGGTTTCATAATCGAGCAGGGCAAAATCGATGTGAACAAGGCGGTCAAAGGACTCAAACCGGAGTGGCACGACCTGATCCGTGTCGTGTTCGATCTGGAGGCTGTACCTGATGTTCATGTCAATGATGAATACAGCATAATCTCGTTCAGTTTCAAGTGGACGTCGGACCCGGAAAAACAGGCGAAATACATAGTAAAGGACAAGACCCCGAAAGTCATCCTCTGGTCCACTGCTGGAGTCGGGGGAATCGCACTTGGCGCGGTCGCTTACTTTCTTCTCCGTAACCCTGAAACCGGACCGGAACTCGAACCTCTCGATATTTCGGACCTGCCGCTCCATTCGACCGGCTTCTAAACCGCGGGGAGGGATTCCATTTCCGGGTCATACCGATCCATTTCCGGCTATAGTTTTTGCTGCGGCGCGATACTATTTTTCGATTCTGGTAAAAATCGGAAATGGAGTTGTGATGGACCCGCAGGATCTTGCAGCTTTCACCACCAACGTTCCGCTGTTTTCGAACCTGACCTCCTCTGAGCGAGCGGCGATCTATACGGCGATGGTTCAACGCAGCTTCAGGACAGGCGACATAATCGTACACGAAGAGGATGACGAACATCAGACGTTTTTCATCATAGTCTCCGGCAGCGTGTATGTGACCGTTCTGTCATCCGAGGGGAAACAGGCAATTCTGGCGACCTTGCGGTCAGGCGAATTTTTCGGTGAAATGGCGATACTCGATGGAGAACCGAGGAGCGCCTCGGTGGTGGCCGCGGAAAAATGTGCTTTACTGATGTTGTATCGTAAACCTTTCATCGAGATTCTTCAGAAATACCCGAAAATCGCGATCGCGATGCTCATAGAAATGTCGCACCGCATCAGGCGGACCAATCGGCATGTGAACACTCTTTCCATGATGAGCGTATACGGAAGGGTAGCCGATGTGCTGCTGCGGCTCGCCAGGGAATGCGGCCGGAAAAGCGGATCGGTCGTGGTGATAGAGAAGCGGCCAACCCATCAGATGATCGCCGAAATGCCGTGAAACCGTTTCACGCGTGCTTTCGCAGCTCCAGAAGAAACGGTACTTGACCATAGATAGAAAGCGCCTGGTGATCCTGAATGAAGATAAATTATACGATTAGCGTACCCGCGGGCTTTTTCTGGAAAAAACTGGTACCTGGGATTTTTATCCTGGGCATCGTGGGAGCCATCGGGGGCGCCGTTTTCGTGGATCGCTTCATCATGCCGAATGTCGTCGGGGTGAATCGTGATGTGGTGAGCGTTCCTGGAATCGTCGCACTGTCTTTCGAGGATGGGCGAGAGGCTCTATTCAAGGCAGGTCTGCTCACCGAAATCCGTGGAAGAGAGTATGACGACACGATTCCCGACCAGCATATAATAAGCCAGTATCCCGAATCAGCTGCGCGTGTCAAAAAAGGGAGGAAGATCGCGGTAATTGTCAGTAAAGGAAAAGAGATCGGTGTCATTCCAAACGTGCGCGACATCTCAGAGCGGCAGGCGCGTATCAAACTCAAGAAGGCCGGTTTCGTGCTTGGAAACGTCAAAAAAGTGTACTCTGAAGATCGTGCGGTGGATATCGTGATCGACGCTTTTCCAAAGAGCGGGACCACGACTTCGCGTGAGATAGAAGTGGAACTGTACGTCTCCAAAGGACCGAGACCTACACATGCCGAGGTGCCCAATCTCATAGGCGAGAGTCTTAAAACCGCAAAGACAACCATTTCCGAGCATGGTCTTGTGCTCGGGTCGATAAGTTATCAGAACAATCCTTCGCTTCTTCCCGGCACGATCATTTCTCAATCGGCCGCTCCGGGATCGAAAATCCCATTGGATTCCAAACTCAATCTGGTGGTCTCGATCATCCGTTAAGGGGTTTTGTGCAAAACGCTGATAAAATCCGAGCCTTTTCCTCTCATGCGCGGGCTGTTTCGGCTTTCGCCGTTCTCCTGCTTGCGCTTTCGGCATGTACGGTCAGGAACTTTCCCGTGCGGCCCCCGATGGTGGAAACTTCGAGAACCGTTTATTCCCGTGGAAAGGCTCAGGAACATTTCATCCGGGCCCGCGACTACGAGCGCCGGGGGCTTGGAAAGATGGCCGAACGGGAATACGAGAAAGCGCTCCAGTTCGATCCTGAGTCCCGCGTTCTAAAAGAGCAGGTGATCAGGAAATATATCGAAAGCGGTAAATACACCCAGGCTCTTCTTCTCATCAAACAGGAAAGAAAGAATGAAGAATTGAACCGTGAGGAGAAAAGGCTGGTCTCAACCATCTACCTTAAAATGGAGGAGATACAGCGCGCGGCCCGGGTATTGGAATCGGTGGCGGACAAATCCCCCGAAGACCTCTATTCCCTGGGACTCATCTACGAAATGATGGGAAACATTCCCAAGGCTTCCGGATATTATCTCCAATACCTGCAGCGAAAATCCGATGCACTTCAGATCGGATTCAAGGTCGTGAAAATGTTCCTGCATGAAAAGCGATTCACCGAAGCCGAAAGCCTGCTGACCGTGGTCGGTGATTCGGGTGGCCCCCCGGCCGAGGTCTATTCGTTACGCGGCTCGTCTTCGGCACTCAAGGGAGACACAGCTTCAGCGCTCCGATGGTATGATTCAGCCCTGACCATCGATTCCCTTCATGAGGAATCGTTGCGGAACAAAGCGCAAATTTTCATCAACCGCGCCGATTTTCCTCCAGCCATCGGTTGTTACGAGAAGATGGTGATCCAGAGCACCCTGGGCGAGGTGTACGGAAGGACACTTGCCCTGCTCTATTATTATAACCGACAGTACGCCGAATCGGAACGGCTGCTTTCACGTCTTATCCAGTCATCAATGGATGACTATGAGCTGCACTATTTTCTCGGCCTGGTCTTTGCAGCGACATCCAGAGATGGTCTTGCTGTGCTCGAATTCGAGAAATCTCTCGTTCTCCATATGAGAAACGACGACGTGTGGCGGGAACTCTGCTCGGTCTTCATCAGGAAAAAACAGTTCGACAAGGCGCTCGAGATTGCCGGGCGCTATACTGCGCTTCTTCCGGAAGAGTCGCTTTCCTGGAGATTGAAGGGATATGTCGAGACATTGACCAGGAATTACGGAAGTGCGGTCGCTTCATTCAAAAGGGCGCTGGAATTCGATTCCCTTGACACGTATACCTGGTTCGAACTCGGAAGTGCGCTTGAAAGGAATCGGGAGTTCGACAAAGCGGTGAAGGTTTTCAGGAAAGTCCTGAAGCTTCATCCGGATGACCCGGCGACGTTGAATTATCTTGGATATATGTGGGCCGAGCAGGGAAAAAATCTCGATACGGCGAAAGTCTTCCTCCGGAAGGCCTTGAGCAAAGAGCCTCAGAACGGAGCGTTTCTGGATTCTTACGCTTGGATCTTTTTTCAGCTCGGAGAGTGCGACAGTGCGCTTATTTACTTGAAAAAAGCCACCGAACGGATTTACGACGATCCCATACTTTTCCATCATCTAGGCGATATTCTGTCTAAACTCGGCGACCCCGAAGGGGCGCTGGAGGCCTATCGTAAATCCCTTGAACTAGATACGGAAGAGGCCCCGGCGATCCGTAGGAAAATCATTGACCTCGAAATCTTACGACAGTCCACCTGCCAACCGCCTCGATGAACAAGCTTCTGTTCGTGTCGCTGTTTACGGTGCTGCCGCTATGCACCGGTTGCATATGTCCCCTGCGATCGGTCGGCAAGCCATCTCCCTACGATACCGTTCAGCCTCTGCGCTCTCTGATACTTCCATATGGTCCGCCTGCACGATTCACCGGTTACGGCTCTTTGATTGTGCGCTTCCAGGGAGAAAAATATTCTGGTTCTTTCGATCTTGTCCACAGCGGAGAGGACCTTCTCAATGTCGTTTTTTACGGTCCCTTCGGAACGCCGTTCGGCTCGATCACCACGGCAGGTGATTCGGGAACGGTCACCGTGCAGGATTACCGTGAAACACTCCCGCTGGACCGGCGACTCGATACCTTGCGGTTTCCCTGGGGCGGCGGATTGACGCTGAAGCAACTGACGGACGTGTTGTGCGGGAGAATGATACTAGCCGGAGCCTTCTCGGACGAACCTCCCCACGTGATCGTTTCCCATTGGTTTCGGAAGGAACTGCTTTGGGAACGGGATACTTTATCCGTCTCCCTCCTTTTTTCATCCAATTTGAAGAGTCTTGAACGTACTCTCATTACCGATAAGCGGGAATCCGGAAGAGTATATAAAATCGAATTCGACAACTACGCAGATGGTTTCCCTCATTTCATTTCCTTGAAGGCAGATGACCGGAATTATTTTTCTATCAATTATCGAAAAATGAAAAGATGATCACGGGAAAAGATATGAGAGATCTCTGTTTCGGTGCATGCGTGATGCTGGCGGGTTTTTTCCCTTCCGCGACCGCACAGTATTCCAATGCCGGAAGCGTAAACTATCAGAATATGCTTATCAACTACGACGCCCGGTCGGTTGGTATGGGAGGCGCTGCGGTTGCGGTCCCGGGTGGTATAAACGGCGTTCCGGCGAACCCCGCCCTGCTTGCCGGAATACGGCGCCCGCAGGGATTCGTCGGATACCAGCATATTCTGGATGGAATATGGTGCGCCCCGCTCGGTGTCGCCCGTCCGCTGGCAAAAGGCGCTTTTTCGCTCATGCTTCAGGGGTTGTCGAGCGGAAAGGTTGAGGTCACCAGGAAAGGGGCCGACGGAAACGGCGTTCATACCGGACTCTTCGCATACGACGAATATCTCACACCGGGTTTTTCCTACGCTGCGCCGTTTTACGAATCGAGGCTTCTGGCCGGATTCACCCTTAAAGGCCTGTACCACCGCATCAGCAATCCTCCGGACGTCTACAGTTCAAAGGCGGTCGCCGTCGATATAGGAATACAGTATCGCTGGTTCAGCAACCGTTTGATACTGGGAGCGGTCGTCCGTAATGCGGGCATCGAACTTCAGCCCTTTCGCTCCACCGGATATTTCCCGGTGCCCCTTATATTCGAGGCTGGGATTTCCTATATTCCCCGTTATTTTCCCTCACTTCGTATCGCCGCAGACATCAATAAAGGTATCGCGGATTACTTCACCGTCGAGCCGGGTATGGAAATTGAAATCTATAAGAACGTTCTTTTCGGACGGGCCGGATTTACCGTGAGTTCCCGTGATATCGAGGAACAGTTCCGTAAGTTCACGGGTGACAACGATGAAGACTATATCAAGAATAACTGGACGGTTTTTTGCTTCGGTATAGGAGTCCGTACCGGTTTCAGGGAAATCACCGTTCTGATCGATTTCGGCATGCAGTTGCGTACAAAAGGTTTCGGGCCGTCGGAAGTGCTTTCTGCGGTTGTGGAATTTTAGGGTGATTTCAACAGTGCCGTGAATCGATGTTCCCGGTTGTGCTCAAGCCGACCACCGGGATTTTGAAGCCAGCCTCGGTCCTCCTCAGTCGTGACACAATTGGAAGGGCCGTACCGCATGCCGGAGTCGAAACCGTCAAACGAGTTTTACCTTAAGCCTTCCACCAGTTTCTTGAGGCCGGATTTTTCAAAATTGACAATGATCCGGCTTGGCGAACCACGGTCTTTCCCCACGACGATTCCTTTTTCGGACCACTTCTCATGAAGAATGGTTTCTCCTATATAAAAGTGATCCCCGGGCCGGTACTCGTGCGGAGCCTGGCCGGAAGCGTCCGCCTTGCATTGTTCGAGCAGATCGTTTCCGGAAAAACAAAAAGTCTTCAGGCATTTTGCGCAGAGGTATTCAAATGTTGAATTTCGATCGACTGTCCTGCCGTTCTCCGCGATGCTGCGATCGAGCTGCGCGGAAGTGACTTTATCGCAAAAACGACAAAACACTTCTACTTCCTCGATAGGTAAAAAAGGTGAGGTCATACCCGTCCTTCCTGATCTTCAGGCGATGCCGTTTTTGTTTTGAAATTAGAACATGGCGAGGCTGAAATCAAATAGTTAAAGCCTTGCCGAATCACTTCGCGTATATCGTATTCGGCATTTTTACCGGGAGTAATGCCATGACGGCGATGAGATGTTTACAATCAATCAGGATCGTACCGTACGCTGCGGAACGGTAAAAACCAGCGTAATGCCTGGATATCTTATTGTTTGAAGAAAGAAGTGCCTGCCGTCCTATCAAGGTTGTACTTCTCCTTTCGGGAAAGAGGTATTTTTAACCCCGAAAGAGCAGCAATGCCTCTCTTCTCAT
>CAZGVZ010000200.1:0-256 GCA_964529145.1 uncultured Fibrobacteraceae bacterium
AGCGCGACGTTCGCAATGTCGAGGCCAGGGGTTCGATCCCCCTCAGCTCCATTTTCAAGCATCTCCACCATGTCGGGTTTCAAAGAGGGGGATGCTCTTTTCATTTTCAGGATTAAAACCGGGACAATAAAGGTTCTCTGGTTACGAATTCAATGAAACCTGAAATGTCCGATTGGGATCGAACCTCCGGGATAACAGATACTCTCATTTTGAGTGAAACATATCATGATCCGTGCTGCAGTGTATCTCCTCTCTG
>CAZGVZ010000200.1:266-1239 GCA_964529145.1 uncultured Fibrobacteraceae bacterium
CCGCCGCTGCCGGCGGTCCAGGCTGCGATGCAGTCCGGGGCGGAGCGCATCACCAATTTCACTAGTGCCAAAACGGTATATGATTTTGAATTCCAGGGCGATGTTCTCTGGGTCGCCACATCGGGCGGTCTTGTCCGCCATGATCGCGCCTCGGGGGAAGTGAACATACGTCCGGCCACCGGGTCGTTTCCCGACCCTGCCATTCGAGCACTGACACTGGATTCAAAAGGGAATCTCTGGGCGGGCTCGGGAGAAGGTTATCTTCTCATGATCGGACCGAACGGACAAGAATATGTTTCGGACGCCTATGTATCCTCGAACTGGCGGCTTTTCGATATCGCTGCAGTTGGGCACTATCTGATCATCGGTTCCAACAGAGGAGTGAGTCTTTTCGATACAGAAAAGAAGCTGGCAATTCAGAACGCTGAAAAAATCGGGAGATTTCCTTCCTCTCAGATCAACGTTGTTTCCATTTTCAATAACAGGCTATATATCGGAGGCGAATCGGGCTTCGCGATCCTGAAGCGCCCGGTATCGGAGATCGGGAAAGCCAATTTTTATGATCCGGATATCTGGAAAATCGATACCACCACCGTATCTCCGGTGCTCAGTTTCCTTCCCGATTCGGGAAAACTGATCCCGTTTTCCGGGTATTCGGAAAGATTGTACGGTTTCAAGATGACCACCGATAAATACAATGTCACAATGCATGTCGAAACCCCGTTTACGTTCGGTATGGGCAGCGAGGTCACGGCCCTCAAAGCGGAGAACGCAACCACATGCTGGATCGGTACCGAATCCGATCATTATGCCCTTTGGAACGGAATGGATTTGTTGCCGGCGTCCCTTCCCGGACCCACTTTTTCTTCCGCTCACAGGGTTCATGTCGACCGGAGCGGCAAACTGTGGGTACTTCCGTACGGTGACCCAAAGGGCAATCCGCTTCACCCTGCCTGGTGGCTCGGGATCAATA
>CAZGVZ010000200.1:1249-5706 GCA_964529145.1 uncultured Fibrobacteraceae bacterium
TTCAACATCGCCGACGGCGAGGTATGGACCAATTACAGTCCTTCCAAAATTCCCGAGATGGGACATATGGCGTTATCGAGCGATGCGTTCGCTCTCGAGGAGGCCATCGATGGAAGCATGTGGTTCGGTTTTACCTCCGGACAGGTCAAGTCGTACGATCCCGGTTTCAACAGGTGGACTCATTATTGCATTTTCGGTAAGGGCGGGGATGGAGAAGGTGCTTTCATCAAAGCCCGGGGAGCGTGCCCGGGGTTGGATTGGGGAAAATGTGACGCGATAGCCCAGGACAGTTCCGGCCATATGTGGATAAGCAGCTGGAACAACACGCATGGTCAACTCCTATGCTATAAACCCGACCCCCGGGAAGACGATAATCTCACCGGCCGGTACCGGAGGTTTCCACCCTACGGTGGATCTGTGGACAATACACCGTACATCACCGCAATCGCCGTCGACAAGCGGCAGAACATCCTGTACGGTACCGATAACGGCGTCCTCAGAATCTCCCGCCACGAAGGCAACCCGATCAAGAACGGAATCATTCCGGTCAAGGAGTTCTCGAATCTGCAGAAAATTTACGATGCGGTAGTACTCTCCGACGGAACGACACTGGTAGTGACCGTCAGCGGTGTTCATAGGTTCAATCCAGACTCGCTCACGCTCAATTACGTGGAGATGTTCGGAAAAAGCGTCTCCTGTCTCGCGGTCGAAAGCGAAGACGTTTTCTGGTACAGCGTTTCGAACGAAGGCCTTATCCGGTATAACGCGAAAACGGAGGAAAGAACGGTATTCAACCGGGCGCACGGGCTAATCTACAACCAGATCAACGATATTTTTGTCGATACAAGGAACGGATATGTCTGGATCGCCTCCGACAGGGGAGTGTCCCGCCTTGCCCTGGGTTATACCCGCAATTCATCCGCTCAATCCGAAGTGTTCGTGTTTCCCAATCCTTTTTCCCGTAAACGGGATGAGGTCATTCATTTTGAAAATATCCCCTTTGACGGTTCCCTGCGTATCTACTCATTAAACGGGAGTCTTGTCGGAGTGCCGACGCTTAAACGTAAAGGCGAGGACGGTTCCTACTTCGAATGGAAACCTTCTTCGAAAGTGGCGCCCGGTACCTATTTCTACACGGTCGTTTCCACGGAGAGAAAAAAGACCGGGAAAATCATTTTTGCGCCGTGAAGAGAGTCGCAGGCACGGCCGGCTCCCGGGGCGGTCCATCCGGCTTATGGATCGGGACGGCAGTTTGTCAAACAGGTCGGGAATAGTGGCGCAACATGGCTGATGTTTCGGTAGTGATACCCACCAGGAACCGTGTGCACCTTCTTACTCGTTCGTTATCCTCCGTTGCAGGGCAGCGGCCGTCGGCCCCTACGGAGTGCATTGTGGTTGACGACGGGGATCCTTCCGCATCCTACAGGATACGGGAGGAGGCAGAACGTTTCGGCGCGATCTACCTGAGTACAGGGGGGGGCCGCGGCGGCGGATTCGCCCGAAATCTTGGAATTTCGAACTGCCGGGAGGATATTGTCGCCTTTCTGGACGACGACGACGAGTGGGAACCGTCCAAAATCGCACTTCAGCTCCCTTGTATGGAAAACCCTTCGACAGGAATGAGTTATACGGCGATAACCATAGTTTCGGGAAACGGACGTCGCCGCCGATCGTTTCGCGAGCCATCCTGTTGTGACCAGTACCGGGCGATCATGCGCGAAAACTTCATCGGGACCACCTCGAGCGTAATTGCGCGACGGAGTGTTCTTGACGAAATAGGAGGATTCGACACTTCGCTCCCAGCGCTCCAGGATTACGATCTCTATATCCGGGTTCTCAAACGGTACCGGACCGGATGGACACGGGAAGCGCTGACGAGGTATTATGCCGCTGAGATCGACTGCAAGATTTCCTCTAGCCGTTCGGGATTTCGAACGGCGAGGGGACTGCTTCTCGAAAAATACCGCTCAGAACCAGCTTTTCGCGACCTCCGAAGGAGTTTCCGCCGGATTGCCCTGCTCAAATGCATCCGCTCACGCCGTTTTCTGTTAGATACGGTAAGGGCTTTGCTGAAGAGGTAGAATGGCAAGAATCAAAGTCGCCCACATCGTGTACTCTTACCTTCCGGTCACGCAAAACTGGATTTATTCACAACTGCGATGGAACCGCGTCTGCGACCATTGGGCGCTAAGCCTTACGGAAGAGAACCCGGACCGCTTTCCCTGGGAAAAGCGCCGAACCGCTTTTCCGTCGCGGACGCCCGGAGACAGACTCGGGCTTCTGATGGCACGATTCTGGATCCGGCAGCCGGAACGTTTTTTCGCCTCTTCGATAGGGCAGATCGGTCCGGATATCATCCACGGTCATTTTTCAACGGAATCATGGAGGATTCTGGCTCATGCCCGCAACGCGCGGATTCCTCTGGTCACCACGTTCTACGGCCTCGATGTCGACAAGCTGCCGCGACGCAGGTATTGGAAAATACGAAACCCGGTGCTCTTCCGGTACGGCGCCCTGTTTTTTGCGGAAGGACCGTTCATGGGTCGAAGACTCGAGGCTATCGGGTGTCCCGGAGAAAAGGTGAAAATCGTCCCTCTCGGAATAGATCTCGATCTTTACCGGCACTCCTCCATCCCGGAAGAAAGGAGCCGAAGCCGGAGGGTAAGGGTACTTTTCGTCGGACTCAACCGTGAAAAGAAAGGGCCGCTCGACGCTGCCGCGGTTTTTGCCGCAGCACTCGCCGAGTATCCGAGTATGGAACTGCACATCGTGGGTGTGGGCTCCTATCGTGCGGGTGTGGAACGGGTTCTGTCGAAATCGGGATCTCTGCACAGGGCGGTATTCCATGGCGCTCTGACGTTCGATGCTTATCTCGACGTACTTAAAATGTGCGATCTGCTTCTGGCTCCCAGCTGCAGTGCCGCGGACGGAGACTGCGAAGGTGGAGCGCCGGTCGTTTGCATCGAGGCGCAAGCCGCGGGCATGCCGGTAATCGGAACACGACACTGCGACATCCCCTTCGTGGTACGGCATCGCATCACCGGCCTGCTCTCCGAAGAGCACGATGTTGCTTCGATGGCACGCGATCTGGCCCTTCTCGCCCGTGATTCCGATCTGCGTCGCACGATGGGAGAAAAGGCCCGCGGGCATGCGGCCGCGCAGCACGACATAACGCTGCAGGTGGAAAAAGTGACATCGGCCTATGAATCGGTGCTTAGGAGAGAGGAATCCGGGAGCTGAAGCATGGCGGGACCTGGAAAAGATGGGATAAAAAATGTCGGACCGGTGACACGCGAAGATTGGACGGCGTGGTGCCGTTCCTGCCCGGAGGCGACCTTTTTCCATACTCCTTACTGGGCGGCTCTCTTCGAGGACCGATATCCCGCCCGCTTCAGGGCGGCGACCCGGATGATCGAGTTCGAGGATGGTTCGAAAGCGCTTGTTCCCATGGTCATTAAGAGACATCTGTCCGGACTGTTCCGTGTCGCGTGCTCGATGCCTGCCGCAACCTACGGAGGATGGTTGACTCCGGCGCAGATGGGCCGGGGGCAGACGGAGCAAATCATGAAGTACCTTTTCCGCTATCCTGACCTTATAGTGCGAGAGAACCCTCTGAAACCCGCGGGCACCTCTTTCGCCGATCCTTTTTTCATCGAGGATTCGACCCGGATCGTCATGCTGGAGGAGGGGTACCGGAAAGCCTGGGAGCGGGCATCTCACGCACATCGCAAGGCGGTCCGCAACGCGCGGCGGAACGGTCTTGTTTGTCATGAGGCGAGCGGTGACGCGCATTGGGACGCGTATGCCGACATGTATGAGGAATCTATCGGGAGGTGGCGGCTGCGCGGGATATTCTCCGGCGTTTCGTATGACCGCGGTTTTCTCAGGGGGATACGGGAAATGGATCCTTCCCTGAGGAAATTATGGCTGGTTTCCCTGGATGGAAAGTGCATTGCGGGAATCATCTGTTTTTACTGGAACAGCCATGCGGTCGCATGGCACGGCGCCGGACGGTCATCCCATTTTTCCCTGAGACCCAACAACCTGCTGTACGATCACGCGATCGCCCATGCGGCTGAAACGGGATTCCGCTGGTTCGACTGCAACCCGAGCGGCGGGCTTGACGGCGTATCCTCGTTCAAGAAGCTTCTGGGCGCCGAAAAGGTGCCTTGCAGACTGATCGTCCGTCGTTCGGTGTTGAGCGGGCTTTTACGGGCGCTTCGACCGAAAAGTTAGTGTCACGATTTTTTGTCCATATATTCTTTAATATGTAGTCTCATTGCCGGGGAGGCGAGATGAACTGGAGCCTGACGGCCGCTTTCAAAGGGCCCTTGATTCGGGTATCGATTCTGTCGCTCGTGCTGTCGTGCTGCGATCAGGACCCCGGTTCGCCACGCCGCGAAGTACAGTTGCAGCTTCTGGTCGAAGGACCGGGAGAGGTGGCCGGTTTCCCGGCA
>CAZGVZ010000200.1:5751-7433 GCA_964529145.1 uncultured Fibrobacteraceae bacterium
GGGGGCGCTGTTCACCGGCTGGCGCTGTGACCGCTTCATCACCGACAATCCACTGCTCCTCAGGGTGGCCGAGCCCGTGACCGTCGTGGCGGTATTCGCCCGGAAGCCGGAGGGGATGACCCCTATCGCCGCCAGGGATTCCACTTTTCACATGGGGAGCGACGATCCCTCCTCCGACCGGTACGAAAGGCCTCGGCACGAGGTACGGTTCACTTACGATTATTACCTGAGCGCTTGCGAAGTGACACGGAAAGAGTATCGCGAAGCAATGGGTGAAGAGGGCCCTCAGGCCGCTGACGCACATGACGATTCGCTCCCTGTCTCCTTTGTCTCATGGTACGACGCGGTGCTGTACTGCAACGCTCGAAGCGCCATCGAGGGATACGATACCGTTTATTCGTATACCGCCCGTTGCGCCTCGGACGGAGCGTGCCCTTACGTGTTCGAGAATCTCACGGTCAGGTACGACCGTTTCGGATACCGTCTGCCGACCGAAGCGGAATGGGAGTATGGCTGTAGAGCGGGAAGCGATGCGCGTTTCTTCTGGGGAAGCGATACCCAGCAGGCGGGCACGTACGCCTGGTATTTCGGAAATGCCGAAGGCCGCGCCCATCCGGTAGGGAACAAGGCTCCGAACGTCTACGGCCTCTACGACATCGTGGGAAACGTCGCCGAGTGGGTGAACGACTGGCTCGAACCGTATGCGGATTCACCTTACGTTGATCCTGTTGGGCCGGTGCACCTCACGCAGGAGCAGTTCGAGGAGTCCTACGAACGGCCGTTGCGCGGCGGATCGTACAGGCTCAGTTCACGGCAGCTGCGTACGAGCACGCGTAAAGACCAGTACCAGTTGTTCAGTTCTCCCACCGTCGACATCGGGTTCCGGGTGGCGCTCGGGGCTTTCGGAGCACCTGAAAAGACACCGGAAGTCATGATTCCGGAATCCCTCAGCATTGCTCTTTCCAGCAACAAATCCGATATTCTGGAGCTTCTGGGCACCAACAGGGTGAAACTCGTGCTGTCATATGCCGCAGGGAAACGAAAGCGCTGCGTGGCGATCGATTTCGACCGGTCTCCAATCCGGATTCTCCAATGTGGCGATGACAGTGACGTGGTGGCTCCGGCGATCTCTCCCGACGGTAACTACATCGCATACGGCGACAGGGATGAGGGAGCACTGGGGACCGGAACCATAACCGTGCGCTCATGGGACGACATCGCCTTCCCTGTGCGGTCGCGGGTGGAAGGTTATCTGCCGCGATGGTGGGTCGACACGCTCAAACGCGACACTTTCCTTATCTATACGGACGGGGCTTCGCTCGATGACGTTCCGCAGTGGTATTCGGAAAAAACTCTGCGGCAACGCATTTCCGCGGGCGTGGCGAAAGGCGATGCCGAGGTGCTTTGGGGCCTTGGCTCCTACCATGGAGGAGTGAGCAGCGACGGCCGGTTTCTCGGAACCGCCTACCCGCGGGCCAAGGTGGTGGATCTGCAGATCGGGGATACCAACCTGCACTATTTCCTGCCTCCGTTCAACGGCAGGAACGATACACCCCAGGTATGTAATTTCTCTATGTCGCCGTCGAGAAGAGAGCCGGGAGAGGCGCTCTTTCTGGATTTCGGTTACCCTGCCGTCAGCACCCTCGTGGGCAGGCCGTACGATTTCCATACGATACTGTTCA
>CAZGVZ010000201.1:0-6226 GCA_964529145.1 uncultured Fibrobacteraceae bacterium
GATTCCTTACGCTTAAGGAACGGAGTGACAACGCCGTGGTCCCCTTGCTGAAAAAACCCAAAGGGATCACATTGACCTCTCTTAACGAGGCAGGTAATTGATCGCCGATATGCATTTTACACTTTCGCCCGGAGATAAGAAGAAAATGGGAGCCGCTGGTGCAATTTCCCATGCGGCTCACGAAACTGGCGCGGGCCGGGTTCGGGAGTCATCCTGCATCTCCTCTGCAGGGCCAATTCGCCTCCCTGCAGCAAAATCACCGTTTTCATACCATCCTGTATTGCCAAACCGTATACTGAAGTATTCCGGATCTACGAACATGGCCTGAAATCGTGGTTTATGTATGAAAAATCTTTTGGATCCCAAGGGGAAATCCATCAATTCCCATATTCAGGAAACGGAATTCAGGATCGGAATGCGGAAACCAGTGGAAGATTTCATGTCGAGGTCTATTGAAACAATCCCATCAATTGAATCCCGCCAATTTCTATTTTAAATCGTTGTAATGATTATTTGCTACCCCGGCAAAGGTTCGAATATCCGTAAGAGAGCACTCTGGTTTCTCCACCTCTTCATAACCGCCGCTTCAGGCGCCGTCGTGGATACTGTCATTACGGCAGACGGTTCGCCGGGCCCGTTCCCCCTTGGAAGGCTGTTCATCGATTCTTCAAGCATAACCGTGAGCCGGCCCGATTCCGGTTTTCTACCCTCCTGGACCTATCTCCCCACGGTAAACGGACTGCTCTTCGCGGACCCGATCGAATACGGAGTTCCGCTTCGTGTCAGGTTCGAGACCGATTACTATGGATTACCGAAAATGTACAGTTTCTACGAAAAACGGTACCGCACTCCCGAGGATACCTCAGGGGAAAAAAGCGATGACTCTCTATACCGGTCCAAGCCTCCGCCGCAGAGAGAACTCCTCACCGTGTCCGGATATAAAACAGTCGGGGTTTCGATGGGCAGTTTCGGTCAGTTGAATCTCGAACAGGGGCTAGATGTGAGGATAGGAGGGGAGATAAGGCCCGGTACCGAAGTCAGCGCGCACCTCAACGATCAAGGCTCCTCCCTGGACGGCACCACGCGTGAGATCAGCGAATTCGATATGATCTACATCGCACTGAACGACCCCCGCTTCAGCGTGGTCGTGGGAGATCATTACGTACGCTGGCCTTTCCAGGGGATTCTGGAAGGCCGGAAAAAGATCAAGGGAATTTCGGCGTCCGTTTCACCGAAAAACTTCACTGTCAATGGTTTCGGGGCCCTTGCCGGAGGAGTTTTCACCGTCCAGACGATCCGGGGTGACGGCGGACAGGGGCCCTATTCTTTCACCGGAAACGGCGAGGCGGGCTTTATCACCCCGATCGGAGGAACGATACGGGTCATGGTGAACGGCGCGACTCTCGAAGAAGGGGAGGACAAGGATTACGTCGTCGATTACGACCTTGGAACCATGACCTTCACCCCGCGCCTGCTCATCAAACCCGAAGATCTCATCAGGGTCGAATACGAATATAAAATGTTCGAATACCAGCGCACGCTTTCCGGAATGACGGCCGGCGCTTCCACTCCCGACTCGGCGTTTTCGGTTCAGGGAGTGTTCTGGTCGGAAATCGACAATAAAAATTCACCGATCGAACTTGCACTCACAGAAAGCGGCAAACGGGCACTGAGTTCGAGCGGCGACAGGCCTCCGCTCGACACCGCCGCGGAAGAAGTGAATCCCAACGACGTCCTGGACCGGTACGCATCCATACCCCTGTACGAAAAGCGGGACTCTCTGGGAATCACCCTTTTCGTCCACCGGGAACCCGATCGCCAACGTCCGCAGAACAACGACAGTCTCCATGACGTCCATTTTTCCGAAGCGGTTGACGGATGCGGGGATTACGTGCGTGAGACCTCGAAGGTTTATCCCGACTACATTTACCGGTACGCTGGTCCGTGCGGCGGCGCTTATACCCCGCTTACGCCCCTTACGGCCCCTCAGCGGCTCCTCTCGGGTGAAATGAAAGCGGACCTTACGCTTCCTCTCATCCGGGCTACGGTCGATGTCGCGGGGCAGGAACGGGACAGGAATCTTTTCTCATCGATCGACGACGACGACAATCTCTCCTCTGCGGCGAACATTTCGGCCCTCGTCGGGAAACGCAGGTACGATGCCCCTTCGCTCTGGGCTGGAGGAAGCGGCCGTTTCTTTTCAAGAAGATTCGACCGTGAAGCCCTGTCCGCGTTCGACCGCAAATCCTCCTGGAACGACAACTCCATCACGGAAAACAGCGCCGAACGGATGGTCTGGGAATCCATGGCCGGCGCAACCCCTTTTTCTGGACTGAGCACGGAGTTCACCTACGGGCAGCAACGGGAAGACGGCAGAATTCTCACCGACAAGGCCGCGAACAGCTCCAGGTACTCCCCCCTCTCGTGGCTTCGCCTCGACTATTCGGGAGCTTATTTCCGCCACTTCGAGGAATCGGGAGGGCACGGAACCGGTCATCGTCAGAATGCCCTGGCCGGTATCCGGCTGCGCCGTCACTCAGCGTCGCTCGGCTATAGCGACGAATGGCGCGCCGGAGCCTCGGGAGCGGGCGATGGACTTGTCAGGGGAGAAATGGCCTACGAATTTCTGCCACTGCGACTTTCGGAGAGCTTCTCGATGACCCGTTTCCGTAAAGGTAATCGCAGCCTGTTTTCCGCCTCGGACACAGGAACGGAACTCCTCTGGAAGCAATCGGTCGGCTGCGCTCCGGTGCCATGGTGGAAAGTCAACGGCGTAAGCACCTGGCAGAGTCGAGATATCCGGGACCCCGAAGGCCGCAGGAGATCCTCGACTCTGCTCATAGATCTCGGAAGCGAGATCGGCGGCTCTGGAGATCCGTACTCTTCCCGGCAGCGCTATGTCACCACCGCCGAAAAAGCCTCCCGTTTCATACAGATACCAACATATGTAGGCGAGGGAAAGGGCACGCACAGATGGGACACCACACGCAACGAATATGTGGAGGATCTGCACGGCGCCGGCGAATACATCATCGCTCAGCGCGATGTATTCGACTCCACCAACAGCCTCCGCACGCGCAAGACAACCTTTACCGTCGATTGGGAGCTGAGACCGGAAGAAAAGAAGCTTCGGGGCATTCTCGACGATCTCTCCTGGGAAGGAACGCTCCATATGGAAGAGCACCTCGACGCGCTGATCTCGAGGCCGTCGTCGTGGTTTCCCGGATACCTCTCCCTTCGCAACCTGAAGAAACGCGTGGTCCGGCCGGAGAAAATCCGGTACTGCGATCTCTCTTACCGCCAGGAGATAGGTTGGGACCCCTCCTTCAACCCGAAGCTCCGCGGACGCCTTTCGGCAGCCCCGGATTACCGCAAAATCAGGTCCTACCACGAGCGGGGTCTCACAACCACGCTCTTTTGCGGATACGGCGGAAAGCACCTGTCCTATGACTGCGAATTCCGTCTGTTCGGCCTTTTTCACGACGACACTCTCGACGCCGTCTCCTCGGCGGATTACCGGCTCCGGGACATGAGTGTGACCAGCACGCAAACCAAACCTCTCGGAGGCATTCTCGAACTCCATCTCAAGGAGTGTTTCGGAATCGCGCGTCAGGACGCGGCAGGGGAAGAGCGGCTCAAACGACCGCTCGACAGTACCGCCTACGTGCAGATAACCCCGGGAGCAACATTGTTCATTGGAGAACGGGGAAGGGTCGGCGCGGACTACACTTTCTCCATGGTACGAGTTCCGGGAGATCACGACTACCGGGTCGCGAGCGGTTTCCTCTCGGGAATTTCACACCTGATCGTCGTCAATGCGAACGTCACACTGGGCAAATACTTCTCCCTGAGCGGTTCTTACCGTGGTGAAATATTCCGTAAAGGCGAAGGAATGGCTCAGGAACCCAACCGCCACTCGATGTCGCTCGAGGTTCAGGCTTTACTGTAGCCCCGTACTAGTTTCTGTAAAGCTCAAACCGGCGTACGGCCGGGCAAAGCAAACGCTTCAGGATATCACCCCCCGGGAGAGATCCCCGCAGTTCCCGATTCCGCACATACTGAAAAGCCTCCTCCACGCGGCCGAATCATTCGTGTCGTACAGTTCGACGCGCTGAATCGCGTCGAACTCCCCAAGACAGTCCAGAAGGGAGCCGTACCTGCGCACTACTGGAACGATTCTTCGTCCCCGTTCCTGGGCCATCACTCCACGCTGCATCTCGTGCATGCAGAAATCGCTTGCGCAATAGGAGGGTGTGAGGAGGCAGACGGTGACATCCGCTTCGTCCTGAGCGCCATCCATATCGCCTGGAACCCTCACGGCATCTTCCCCCAGCACCCTGAAATCCACAACGACATCCGCTCCCGCTCCCTCGAGGCGGGGGATGAACTCCTCCTTCACCCAGGCACCCTGGATCGAGTCATAGCTCACGAAGAGACGGGGAGAGGCATATGAAAATTTCATGCGCATTCCTTTGATTTCGCCGGCACAGGTCGAGTGGGGCCGCTGCGGCCCACAGTATTGTACAATTTCATCCGCTCCGGTGCAAACGCTTTACCCGCCCATCCAGGACACTATCCCGGCAGCACGTCGAGCATCTCTTCCAGTATTTTATCGACGCGCTCCACGGTTGCCGGGAATGCGGCTGATGAAATCGTCAAGGTTCCATCGAAACCGCTCATACCTATTCCGAAGCAAGGAGGGAAGGCGGCCGGAACGAACTCGCGTGCGTCCACCGGCGCACGCCCGAAAACCAGATGATCCCTTTCGATGCAGCCCATGTTCGTGAATACCGGGAACAGCGCCATATCGCGGATATCGCGTTCCTGCATCCGTGTAAAGAATCCGCACATTTTCTCGTGGGACCACGGCCTCATGATATTGAGCAGGCCCGCGTGGAGGTTGAGGCCGATCCAGTTCCTCTTTCTTTTCCCGGTGATTTCCGCGACCCGGTCGCGCAATGTATCGATAGTCATCCCCTGCGTTCTTCCAAGATCCACTATTTCGATACCACTGAGATTCGCGACGGTATCCGCCTGACCTCCGGGAAGATACCATCTCCGCAGATCAACGGTCATTCCGCATCGCAGTGATGCATCCGAAATGCACGAATTCCGACTTAGCGACCACATGAACGCGGCAAGAAAAAGATCGTTGATCGTGGCGCCGCGCCGCTTTCCTTCCGATTTGATCGAAGAAAGGCGTTCCCGGCCTATGGTCCTGACCGAATAACCGGGGCGTGAAATGTCGCATGATACCGCGAACGGATTGCAGGAGCTCCGGTTGACGATCAATGGTACCATCTCGGCGCAGGCATTGAGCCAGATGCGGGGAAAGGCCGGACGGGGGACCCGTTTGAAAATATTCCGGGCCGACCGGTAGCTTTTCAGATTTGGCGCCGGAGTGAAAGAGGGGTGTTTTTCCAGCTGCCGGTATATCGAAGCCGCAAAGTACGCGACATCCTTCACTCCCGCCGCATCGGCCGCTTCATGAGCTACTTTCATGAGCAGGGTGTCGCCCGACGAATCCCGCAGCAAACCGACTTCGACCGCCGGACCCTCACTTATATCAACAGGTCGGGCGACATAGTCGGAGAACGGCTCTTTTTCAGTGAACGTCCGGAGTTTCAGGCGTGGCTCTCCGTCGATTCGCTGCCAGAACGCGACACCGTTCTCAACGATAAAACGACATCCCAGGACCGGCTCCGCGTCGAGAACGAGATCAAAGGCGCGCTCGAGCAGCCCGGGATCCAGCCGGTGATCGAAGCGCATTTCCATTCGCAAAGTCAGGTCGCATTTGGCGGAGAAAAAGGCCGATATGAAGCGGTCGGTCACCGTCGCGCGTATTGTGGACGGAACGAGTTGCAGCATAGTGGATCCTTTGTGAAGCGTTTCCTTTACCAGACTGGCCGCTGCGATGCGCGGCGGATTGCCGCGACACTCCAACGGCACCCGTTTTTCGTCTCGACCACACATCGATGGAGGACCGGTAAACGGCCGCGAAGTTCAGCCGCTTAATTGTCAATAGACAGGACGAAAACGATCGACCCAAGACCCGGGGAGGGCCATAGAGCCCCGCGGAAGCATGAACGTGAAGCCGACTAATATTTGACAATCCGCGCGGTCTCGAAGGGACCCTCTATAAAATATGGTAATTTCATCCCGGGGATTGCAGGAAAAAATGGGCCTGCCCCTCTTTTCGTGTTTTGGCTTGATCGGGGGGGTGAAA
>CAZGVZ010000201.1:6236-7421 GCA_964529145.1 uncultured Fibrobacteraceae bacterium
AAATATCATACAATGTGAGCTGACCGGAAAGGAAGCGTTCATGAGGATTCGCGAAACACTGCCGGCAAGTTCCACCACTGTTTCCCCGGACAAGAGTGCGCGTTCCCACCGGAGCGCCGCCGCGATGTCGAAAAGCCATTACAGCGATCCGACCTGGATTTATCTCAACAGTCTGGGAAGGGTTCCGCTCATGAGCCGGGGACAGGAGGTGCAGTACGCCATTCTCATGCGTTTTGCGCAATTCAAACTCCTCGATATGGCTTTCCGGGAACCGGAAATACTCCAGACAATCTACACCATTGCAAAGGAACTCTCCGAAGGCGCGATCGAATGCGTGGATATCCTCCGAATCGAGGAAGAACGGATCAAGGATGCCGAAAAAATAGCGCACCTCCGGAATCAGTTCATCGAGTCGGTAGAAATTATCAGGGAAAAGCAGGTTCAGCTGGACGGCCTGAAAAAAAAGGCGGCAACACGTACGGCAGACGAAAAACTTCACGACAGGATCATCGATCTCGAAGAGCGTCTGATCGAATCGTGCCAACAGCTTCGTTTGAACACACGCAGGGTCAAGGAAGTGCTCGAAAAATATAAAGGTATTCTCGTTTCCTCGTCCTTCAGCGAAGTGCTGGAACATTTCAACGGCTGGGAAGAGATGCGCAACCAGGCGAAATGCGCAATCATCGAGGCGAATGTACGGCTGGTCGTCAGCATCGCTAAACGGTATATCCACAGAGGACTGGAAATCAGTGATCTGATCCAGGAGGGAAACAAAGGATTGATCACCGCGGTGGAAAATTTCGACTACCGCAAAGGGTATAAGTTCAGCACCTATGCCATCTGGTGGGTACGGCAGGCGATCACCCGCGCGATTCATGAAAAATCGAAAACCATCCATATCCCCGCCAATACTTTCGATCTGGTCGGCAAGGCCGAACGGTTTACCCGTGAATGGAATCTAAAGCACGGGACCCAACCCAGCCTCGAGGAGATCGCGGAAGGCATAGGGAGCACTGTTGAAAAAGTGGAGACCGCATTGGAGTGCGCGGTCGACCCCATCTCCCTTGACATGGAAGTCGGCAGCGACGACGGCTCCACCATGGGGGAGTATATAGAAGACACTCGTTCCGAAGATCCGTTCCATCGGTTGTCACTGTATTGCCGCCGCGGGCAAAATCTCCATCA
>CAZGVZ010000202.1:0-7410 GCA_964529145.1 uncultured Fibrobacteraceae bacterium
ACGTTTCCTCGCAATTGATGATGGTGAGCGGTGAGACTTCTGTTTATCCGACATTTTGGACTCCTTGTTTTTATGAAAGATACTTTCGGAATCCAATTGAAAATTGCCTTTTTTCTGTTCGAATTTTCTAAACCAGCTCAAAAGAATTCTCGAGTTGTTTTTCAACGGATTTTGATTCAAAAAACATTGATGCAAGCCCCGAAAATGGCATTTTTAGGGAATTATAATCAATAAAATCAATCAGATATATAGGTCCGACCCCGATATCAAAATCACAGAAACATAAAACCGGATACTCTACGGACAATAATTAATTATATTCGTTCCGTGCTAAAAGCTGGACTCATGTTCCCGATGTCCTGTACCAACTATGCATAATATGAAAAATGAGGTACTTACCAACAATAGGAGTGGTGGCGTGATAAAGAAACTGCTTTTAAGTCTTCTGGCATGTATGATTCTATCGTGCGGAACGAATGATCCGACGGGCTCCTCAACGACAGACGATAAAGATCTGTCCGATCTCGATCATTCCTTACCATCGAATCCTGACTCATGTTTCCAGCTCGAAGCCTATCCAAGCCTCGACACACTCCTGCGACGGCCCAATGAAATATGTCTCCAGTTACTTGATATAAATCCGATCACTGATTTTTCGCCCCTTCTTTCCATGCACAAACTGATTTCATTGGAACTCGAGGAGTATGAGCTCGAAAATGTCGACCCGATCGGGGAGATTACCTGGCTTCGGCATCTGCACCTGTGGCATTGCTGGAATTTAACCGATATCGGCGCACTGGGCCGTATTGAAAATTTACAATCGCTCTATATCGATGGTTGTCCTCTGTTACGTGATCTCAGCCCAATCGGATCGATAACGACGCTCAAGCAGTTGTATTTTGAAACATCTGATAGCACGATTGTAGATTGTACCCAATTGAAGAATTTACGTCTTAAAAAGCTGGATATGACATCGGCACAGGTTATCGATCATCATGAACTCGTGCAGATACTCGATTCCGGATCCCTTTTCTGGGCCGATGAAAACCTTCCCGACAGCGTGCGAACGCGCCTGCAACAGAAGAAGGTGATGGTTGTTTCCGGATTCCGGCCGGTTTGCGATCCGTGGTACTCCGAAGCCTGGCCTGTGTGCGGCGGCGAGGTTGATCCGCGTACGATCAGTGAGCCGGAACCCGCTCCAGTGTTTGTTGGAAGTTGGCTGGACACTCTAAAGGCACCCGTCGCATTGGTTCCCGACATGCTCGTATTGGTAAATATTTGGCATGACGCTTCCTATGATATCAAACTGGAATATGTGACCGGCGTTGATGTGTATATGGAATGGGGTACATGGCGCGAACGGGTGGATTCGATTTTACTTGAGTCGAACATATACGCGAGTATGGATACCTTAACCGGAGAGCTGGAAACAAATTCCGGAGACGAATGTGACCATACAAACGCATTCGCTCTTCTTTTCAAGGACGGCGGGAAATCCTGGCCGATCCCTATCGCGAACCTGGAGCCGACGGCAAAGGCCGCGGGTATAACCGGCCTGGCGTGGGATCTATTTAAAAATGACACGTTGATTTTGGTAAAACAATGAAACCCGGAATGCGTTTCTTGTTACGGACCATCATAGCGCCCGGCATATCCGCTTTCGTTCTGGCCGGAACAGGATGCACACAAAAAAATCCAATCACGCATATGCCCGCTCGCTCCGAATACAAGATACCGAAGGATACAATCGATATGATCGCGGCGTCCTTCACGAGTGTATCAAAATTGGCCGATTCGTTGCTTCTGGCCCCAGACGGACCGCCTTCAGATACCAGTGATGTGATGAAAGCTTTACGAGCGCGGCAGGGAATCGATTCGGCCCGGGTATCCGATAATGCGCTATGGGTATGGCTGACCTATGGCGGGCCGGTCGTATGGATGTGGACCGATGAAGAGCTTGCCAAAGAATCGCCGGATGTACCGAAACGTCTGGGTCGATTGGCAAAGGCAATAATGAGCCGAAAATCCCACGGCATGAACCTCGTCGGCAGCACCAAGGCTGTGCTCATATTCCAAATGTCAGGTGATGAACGGTTTGCTGCAAGGGGGATCAATCTGGAGCGTATTTCTCGCAGATTGAGTGAATCCGGTTTTGATTCGCGTATAATATATCGCGAGCAGTTCACTCTTGATTACGTGAATGAATCAGGGTGGAATGACGCGGGTTATTTGTACATATTGACCCATGGAAGACACGAGAAAAAGACAGGGACGGTCTGGCTGATGACAGGGCAGGAAGTCCGGGGGGATGAAGATGCCGTTCTACACTCTTTTTTGTCCGAAATAGATGATCCGGACTGGCGTAATCAGTTGATATTTTATGGAAATGCCAAGGAGGTCCGATCCGGCAAATGCGAGATTATCAGGTATTTCGGATTTTCGAATAAATATCTGGAACGGCAGCCGGCAGGGTGTCTGTCCAATGCATGCGTAATATCATCGGCATGTTCATTTCTTGCCGATGTCAATAGGGTAATGGGCCGGGAATTCAAACGGATGGGAGCCGGCGCGGTTATCGGATGGGATGCGATAAACATATTCGACGGATTCGATTTGACGGAGTCACTGCTCACCGGCATCACTGTATCGGAGGCTTTGGCTGATGAGGACCCGATACATAAAGAATACTGTCGCTGCAATGCGCCGCCTTCACCAGAGTATGCCAATCCCTGCGGTTCGTCGGGAATGAGTATGGTGCATTGGCCTGAATACTGCGATTCGAAAGACATGGGGTGCGAAATCGTGCATATGGTATCCGTCCCGAGTCAGAGCGATCTTCGGCTGCTTCCTTGTGTAAATATTGCTGGCGAATGGGTCGGGGCCGAGACGCTGCTTGTCATAGCAGAAAAAAGCGATGGCGTTGTCGATACGTTGCGAAGGACCGGAGACGGGCCGCTCACCATCAGGCAGTCAGGTTGTGAAGTGTTTTTCGAGCAACGGGTCGATGCACAGGAAATGATCACCGGATCCGAAACAGTCGTTCGAGAGGGCTCCATCGATGGAAACGAATTTTCATTGAACGGGCCTGCGATCGTCCCGCTACCCGGCGTGTCGGTCTCAAACAATATCATGATAATCAGCGGACAGGTTCAAGCATTTAATACGATACTGCATATGAGCGGAGAAGCCTCGCCCATATTGACCGCGGGTTCTGAATGGATGAAGTTGCAGATAAAGAGCAGATTTGTTTGCACACGGAAGCATTGATCTGCAGGTTTCCGATTGATTTCGATTCGAATATCGATAGGGCGTGCAGTCGCTTCCGGCTGGTTTAAGGGTGCCCACGGATAAATAATTTTTCCTTATTGCATCAGAGCATCTCCGTTTCTAATAGCGGGCATCACGAGACCGTGTCGCAGGAAGACGGTATCATTAAAAAGACGTAATGCCAATACCTCACTGCTCTCCCTTATCGGGCCCGGCCGGTCACAGGGGTGAAAGGGGGGCGCTACGGCTGGTCACGGCTCCATCGATACCGTACGGCTCATTTCACCCCGATCATCACTGTCGAGTTGCGTTACCCGGAAAAACATTTTACCCTTCGGGTGGAAGCCTCTGGCGTGGCGGGCAAGGTCTTTCAGGATACGTTATCTTCAGGCGGCAGGGATCGTGTTGCCGCCAGTGCTCCGAGAAGATAAAGTTATGTCCACTACACGATAGTTTGAGTTTATAAGTCACTGGTTTATATAGTATAGTAACTGTGTTTTGTTAAAAAATTCGAAGATGGGTACGAAGCAGAGAGCAGAACGAGGCATTTCCTAGTTTCCTACCCCCGTCCCTTTTTTGTTCTCGTTAACGCCATATAATGGTCTACTCGACCTTATTTCTTATTCTTTGAACGTTAAAATGCTTCAGATAAAAGTTCTTTTTTAATAGATGGGATTTTTTTCATTAAATTCATCAATTTTTCCACCGGCCTTGGCATTGGGCTTCTTCCAAGTTCCCAATCTTGAAGAGTTCGAACATTTACCCCTACCGCCATTGCAAGATCCTTTTGAGTCAGCCCTAATTCATTTTTACGCATTTCTTTAAGACGATGTGCACGTAAGACTTGAAGCTCACGTTCGTTCATCATTTTTGATATTCTTTTACCATCTTTGCTGAAAGTGGTTACTCTATATTTGTCATTGCTCCTCATTTATAACCTCCTTAATGAACCGATACAGTTTTCTTTTTTCAAAATCATTTAAACTCATTTTATCCTTTTTGAGGTATGCATCTAAAAACCATACCTCTCCACGCACATCAACGAAATAGTATATGACACGAGCTCCACCACTTTTGCCATGGCTGCCAACCTTCAATCTGATTTTTCTGGCTCCTCCGGTACCTTTTTCAATTTTACCCTTTGAAGGATCTTTGATCAGTTCAGATTGGAGTTGATAGAATTCCTCAATGGTGGCGATTTTATCGATCTTTTTGATGAATTCAGGAGTTTCAATAAAAATTACATTCATGACAATAATATACGGAAATCCCGTACCATAATCAATTTTTTTTTTGGACTTTACAATGCTTCAGATAAAAGTTCTTTTTTATGGATGGGATTTTTTCATTAAATTCATCCATTTTCCACCGGCCCTTGGCATCGGGCTTCTTCCAAGTTCCCAATCTTGAAGAGGTGTTATGTCTCCGCAGTAATGTCTATGGAATTTCATTAAACTTTTGAGATGGACCGGTTGCGTTATATATTCATTATCAAGAACGTTCATAAAAATTGTTTACCCGGAGGAATAATACCCTGCAAACAAGGGACGGTGTCAATTATTACATTATCGTATCTTCTCCACCAATTTATATCTAGAGTTTTTCTGCCAATGGGGCACCTTTACTGGCAGTATTCATTACTGCGGCCTGCCCCGGGATCGCCGTAACCTTTTGAAATAATATCAAAAAGAGGGTACAATGAACGTCAATCTCCCGATGAGTTACATCTCCGCCATCCTCGTTGCCCTTGCCCCGGCTTTCACTGAGTCGAGCGCCGAAAACATCTGCGACGAGACGCCGCCGGCCGGCCGGGCTGTCGACGGAATCCCCGCCTATGCGCAATGCGATGGCTCCGACGGCAGCGTTTATTCCAATAACGGTATCGATACCCGGGCCTCGTCGGGAGGAGATGGGTGGGTGCGGACGCAGATGGGGGGAGGGTACCAGTGCACGGAATTCGCTCACCGTTACCTCCGCTTTCGCCATAACCTCAAAACCATTCCCAACGGCAATGCCGGAACCTGGGGCGACAACAAGCTGCCTGCGGGCCTGGTGAAGACCACGGCGCCGGTTCACGGCGATCTCATCATTTTCGCGCCCGGCTCCTGCGGCGCATCAACTACGGCAGGCCATGTCGCGGTGATCGATGCGATCGACGGCACTACGCTGACCATCGTTGAGCAGAACGGAGCTTCCCGGAGAAAATGTAAGGCATCCTGCGCCAAATGCTTCCTGCATGCGGAATCCAATACAGTGATCGCCGGTGGAACACGTCCGGAAGGGGTGGTAAAGGAGAGTGATCTTTGGGTCTCCTGCACTCCCGCGGGCATCGCTTTCTATCTGAGCGGCGACTTGAATGAGGGAGCCACCCTGAAAGTATACGACCTCCGGGGCCGGCAGGCGTCGGACCTGACAAACCGCATTACCGCAGGACGGGCACTCTACAGGAATACCGAACACCTTCCGGATTTCTTTCTCGTCGTCGCGGAAAAAAACGGCCGATCGGTGTGCAGGAAGGTCTTTTGGGTGAAGTGAGCCTGGCGATACTGCCTTGTAAATGATTTTCACTGATTTTAACGTTCGTTTCACCACTATCCGGGGCCTGCTCCTATCAACTGGGGAAGGTGCCGAAGGCGGATGAAGGCATGAAAAGGTCTTCACCATCGAAATTCAATTCTTCCGGTTTTTGTGCCGTCAATCATGAAACCATCAATAAACGGACAGTCCCGAAGTGAACGCGGTTGCCGTTTGCCTGGACCATTAACGGATAGGTATGCACTCTTGCGTAGATAACTTGCATGAGTAAAAAAGATAAAAATCCATGGCAATGGCTTCTGAACGCATCTATTTTCAGGATAACAAAAGTATTATCATGACCCATCTCCAGAGAGGCGTATTGCTATGCAGCGAATGATTTTTTTCTGCTGTATCGTCATTTTATATATTGTTCCCCTGTTTTCAGCAACTCCCGTCTTTGAAACGCACCGATTCGATAACGGGGCAGATTTTATCCTACCCTACCGGTTCTACCAGCCGGCCGCCGGAGAAACCGGTAAAAAATACCCACTTATACTTTTTCTCCATGGCGCGGGTGACTGGGGCACGAACAACAGCAGTCAACTCGCGAATTTTCCCTACCATTTTCTCGATTCGGCCAACGGTTCTGCATACCCCTGTTATGTTATTGCGCCCCAGTGTACGGAGGAAAGCCCATGGTCGTGGTTTCCCGATTATCCCGAAGTCAATACACTTCCGACCGCGACTAAATCGACCGGGCAGGTTCTGGCCCTTATCGACACTCTTCTGGAGAGCGATACGGTCGATATCGACAGGAACAGATTGTATGTGGCGGGATTTTCACTTGGTGGAGAAGGAGCTTTCGATATAATCACGCGGGCACCGGATCTGTTCGCTGCAGCGGTCCCTGTCTGCGGCATTGCCGACACCGCCAAAGCGGCTCTTATGGGAAACACACCGCTGTGGATCTTTCACGGTGATAACGATGACGTCAACAGCGTAACCTATTCGCGCATGATAGTCGATGCACTTACAAAAATCGGAAAGCCGCCCAAATATACAGAATACGCGGGGATGGATCATTACGTATGGTCAAAAGCGTTCAAGGAACCCGATCTTCTGCCGTGGCTTTTTTCACAGAATAAAGGAGTGATATCCCTTTCACATGACATGAATATGCAAAGTAAATGCTCGTCGCGTTGCATCGTGAGCTGTTACGGAACCAAAGTGAAAATATCCTGGCCGGACAAAAATGCCGCTCCGGATCTGGTGGAATATTTTACTCTCGATGGCAGATGCCTTTTCAGTAAAGTCATTCCCCATACCGGTTCATCGTCGGCTGTTCTATCTTCCGGTCCTGTTCTTGCAGGTATTTCGGCACGCATTATCCGATGTTCACGCCTGAACCGGCCGTTATTTGCAGAATGCAAGATAGTCACTTCGTTTGATTAGAACCGGAAATAATCTGTTTTCGATGACGGCCGGCCGGTTTACGCAGAGCCCGTCTGAAATTCATATTGGTCGAAAAGGATACCACGATGTCGAACGATTATGTCCACGGATATACCGAGAGGGAATCCCTGCGCCTCGAGGATCAGGCCAACTGCCTGAGCGAACTCATCCATC
>CAZGVZ010000203.1:0-7398 GCA_964529145.1 uncultured Fibrobacteraceae bacterium
GAAAAAAGGTCTTGATATATACGATATCTATCAGGGAATCGATGAGGAGGACGAGGGCGAGGACTCTAGACTGATCATTTTCAACAGGAACGAGGACGAATACCTCTCCGACGAAAACGATACCCTCAGGGAAGGCAACGGATTCGTCACCTGGCTGCCTGCTGCACTCAATATCGGATATTCCTACAGCTGGGATTTCTCGAGGGCCGACCGCCGGGGCCTGAGATTTCTGGCGGAATACGCGACCGCCTCCGCCAATTACGAACAGGCCCTCGCGAAAGCTCCGGGACGCAGGTTCATTCCACGACTGTCGCTCGGAGGAGAAGCGGGAACTCTCCGCGGTTATCTGCCTGTGCGTCTCGGGTACGTGTTCGGAGGCCCGGAATTCCTCGCGTCCGCATTCGGCGTCGGCCTCAATTTCCGGTATGCATCGATCAATCTGTCGTACAAGGCGATCGGGCATATGTTCTTCGTGCCCAGGCGTGGAATGGAGCTTTCCGCCGCGCTCAACATCAACTGGGGCATGAATGCCGACAGGGACCGTGACAGCATACCCGACAAGACCGACCGGTGTCCGGCCGATCCCGAAGACCGGGACGCGTTCGAAGACGCCGACGGCTGTCCCGATCACGACAACGACAAAGACGGTATCCCGGACACACTCGACAAGTGCAGAAACGAGCCGGAGGACAAGGACGGATTCGAGGATACGGACGGCTGTCCCGATTACGACAACGATGCGGACGGAGTCCCGGATTCGCTGGATAAATGTCCGACCGAAATGGAGGACAGGGACAACTTCGCGGACGACGACGGCTGTCCGGACGCGGACAACGACGGCGACCAGATTCCCGATACGGGCGATAAATGTCCCAACAACGCTGAGGACATCGACAACCACGAGGACGGCGACGGGTGCCCGGAATTCGACAACGACGGAGACGGAGTCGCGGATTCGGTTGACAATTGTCTCATGGAACCGGAAAGCTTCAACGGCTACAGGGACGACGACGGCTGCCCCGATACGCTCGTCAAGCCATCCGAAAAGGAGACGAAGGCTCTCAATACAAGGCTGCAGTCGATCAATTTCAAGACAGGCAGCGCTGAACTCACCGCATCGTCGTTCGCTGCGCTCGATTATGTCGCGGGTTTCCTGAAGAATTTCGAAACGCTGCGTTACGAAGTCCAGGGACATACAGACAGCCAGGGCTCCGACGATTACAATCTCGTCCTGTCGGCCGCGCGCGCCGGGACGGTCAGATCCAATCTCCTTTCCAAGGGGATTCCGGAAGAGAGAGTGATCGGAATCGGTTACGGTGAGACTATGCCTGTCGCGGACAACAAAAGCGCGAGTGGACGCGCCCAGAACCGTCGTGTGGAGTTCAGGATCATCGAGACCAACGACGAGTTCTCGGCCCTCAAAGCCAGGGAGGCGGAGTTCAGGGAAAAGGTCAGGGAGGCGAAAATCAAGGGAGCGCAGTGACCGGTACCCGGGCCTCCAGCCCGGGCTTCTGGTACGTCCTCGCCTGCAGCGCTTGTGAGGAGCCACCGGCTTTGAAGATAGAGCAGGCGGCTCTTGAGAGATGATGAGATGCTCTCCTGTTCCTGCGGTGGGCCTGGCCTGCCATATGCACGACTGCGCGTGAGGCCGGAGTAACCTCACTCCCTTCCGGGAGTGAGTTCCCGCATCCAGTATTCGTACAGTTCATCGAGGGTACGCTCAAAAGGAATTTGGGGTATCCACCCGGTATGATCCGTGAGTTTCCTGTGGCTGCCGGTCATTTTTCCGTTCGATTTGTGCTCCCGCTTTTTCTCGGTCGAGTACCGGCAGGAAACCTGAAGGGGAGCCTTGCCTATGAGATAATTCAGAATCCACGACAGATCGACACTTTTTCCGCTGGCCACGTTGTATACCTCGCCTGGTCTTCCCAGCTCGAGAATAGCATAGTACGCACCTACGACGTCCCGCACGTCGGTGAAATCGATTTCCGCCCCAAGATCTCCTACGGTAATGAACGGCTCGGCCCTGCCCAGGGCGATGAGCGCCACCTGGAGCGCCCAGTCGGAACAGACGAAGCTGGGAGCTTGCCCCGGTCCGGTATGGTTGAAGGAGCGGGTGCATCGGACGTCGATGCCAAACTGGCGCCGGTACTGCAGACCGATGAGCTCGCCCGCATATTTGGAGATACCGTAAAAATTGGCAGGACGCGGCTCCGTCTCCTCGGTGACCTCTTCTGAAACGAGGTCGTCTCCGTATTCCTTCGAAGACCCCACAAGAAGTGTCCTTGTTTCCGGTGAACAGGTCCTGACCCCTTCCAGAAGCGCCATTGTCCCGGAGATGTTCGTATCGATAGCCAGACAAGGGGAATGATCGGCCTGCGGGAGAAAAGAGATACCGGCGAGGTGGTAAAGCCGATCCGGTTTCACCTCCGCCAACAGGGCCGAAACCGAGGCCGCGTCCGTGATGTCTATCGAATGGTATGTGATCCCGTCTAATGCGGACTTTTCCTGAAGGTCGATGCCTGTTACACGACAGTTCGAAGAGAGGAGCAGGTCGGCGAGCCATTTTCCGACGAATCCGTTGCATCCGGTAATGAGCACAGTGGTTCTGGAAGTCATGCGTTGGCCGGGTAAAGAATCATCCTGCACTTCACAAGGTCCCTGATGGTTTCCTTCAGGTGTCCCGGAATAAAGGTGTCCAAAAGCTATCCTGGGTTCCAGGTGCGATTACGCTTACATGCCCATGGAAAATACATGAATACAAGGAGGTGTGGCAGATAATTTACCTGCGATGAGCGGTACTTTCGATAGTGGAAGGAAGATATCGAGTGGAGATGGCTGGCAAAAATCACAGGGATGCCCGGGATTCATATTGGGCGTATATTATCACGAGGCCGACAGGTCCGTCTCACCGCGAAGGGGAATCGCTCTACGCAGGTATTACCCATTCCGGACGTTTTCCCGGGACAGCAGGGAAACGAGCGCACGGACCACTTCTTCCGGGATTATCCGGCGAAGGCAGAGCAGGTCGCATCCCTCAGCGCGAACCGCCCCGGGGTGGCAGGGTGAACAGCTGGTGCCCTTGTAAAGGACCTGCACTCCGCCTGTTCCCCTGGGTTCCCATACCGCGGGATCCGAAGAACCGAACAGCGCCACTACCGGACATCCGGCCGCCGCGGCGAGATGGGTCATACCGCTGTCGTTTCCTATAAACGCACCGCAGCGAGAACACAGCGATACAGCGGTGATCAGGGGCGGTTCCCGCACTACGGTGTCTTCCGGAGGAAAGGTCAAGTCATGTTCCGCAGGCCCGATCAGCCAGACGATTTCGAAGTCCAATGCGCGGAGCCTATCCGCCACGTCGAGATAATCGTGAAAAGGCCAGTTTTTTTTGGCGCTCCCGCTTCCGGGATGGATGGCGACTGTTTTTTCCGATACGGTCGGGAGACCGTTAAGGTGTGGATCAGTTTCAGGAATCGAAAGAACCGGAGCATGCCACGGCGACCGGCCGGGAACAGGCGTAAGTAGTGAAAGATGATAATCCACAACATGAATCCTGCCCTCCGGAAAGGGCGGCTGTATCGTGACGATGGCCGTGGAATGGATACGGCTGTGGAGCGCAAGCGGAGTGTCAGGTGCGGTGAAAAGCACTATTGCATCATACGTGGAAAAAAAAGATCTCAGACGCTCCGGATCCGAAACCGGGTTGAACAGAAACAGAAAGCGGTTACTGCCTGCGTCCAGATTACCGCTGAAATATCCCGCTGCGGTACCCAGGGTTCCGAATGACGGCTTTCCCAGCAGAGTGATCTCAGGGCCGTGCCGTTTTTTCCACTCGGCTACGAAAGGCAGCACGGTGATGAAATCACCGAGCGCGCCATAATGATAGATCAAGGTTTTCATTATGGTACTCTGGTACTGTAGAGAGGCGCGGCCGCGCCTCTCCGAGGGGGTGCCCGCAGGGCGGGGGAGGCTCTTCCCCCGAGGCGCGGCCGCGCCTCTCTAGGATGATCGTACGTCCCTCGCGGCCGGTCAGTTGAGTCCGACGGTGCTCTTTCCGTCCATGATGACCAGTCCTTTGAAGAAATCTCCCGCATTCCCGGCGGATTTGAATGGCCGTGGCCCCTTCCCGGCACCGATATAGAAACCCACCTTGTAGACGACCGATCCCTCCGACGCGGTTTGCGCCTCGAGGTGCACAGCCAGCATGTCGACACGGCAGTTTTTCCAGTAGGGCGGCGCGTTGCGTTCTCCTCCCGGGAGATAGTACAATCCTTTGGTCCTTCCCCAGACGAACTGGAATACCATGTTGTTTTCGATGCTTGCCCAGAATGACGGGCAACTGATTTCCCGATATTTCCTCTGGAAAGAACTGACCGTTTCACGAAGCGAGCCGCTGTAGAAATCCAATTTGTAACCGGTCCAGTGGTCATTGACAAGGTAGACCGGGGAAAGATATTGCTCGTGCACTTCACAGGGAGCGTCAGCGACGATGGTATCGAAAACGATCAGCCCCTCGTCTCCCCACGTCAGCACCCGGAGGTCCCGATGGAGCAGCTGCTGGTTGCCGGAATCATAGTAGATTATCCGACCGCTGGTATCGAATCCATCCCTCTGGAACCGGTCCTGATGGAACGCGACTTCCCAGCTCTTCACCGGATTGGCGACCGATGGAATCCCAAGCAGCGCGGCTTTGAAAGGAGCGATGAGTTCGGCCTGATTGTGTACGTTGAATCCGATTAGCGGATGATTGCCTATCGCCTTCCAGGCCATGCTCCTGGTACTGCGAATGTTGCGACGGTAGCAGATTTCCACGTAAGGATAGTTGTGCCGGGTATCGATCGCGTTTTCGATCTGTCCGGCGGAAAAAGTCCGGTGCTCTTTCGAAAACGGCAGGCAGGCGAGCAGACCGAGTTCGAATCCTACCTGACTCTGGAACAGCAGCTCCCACCCCTCATGGTTTTGTTCGAATCCGAAAACCCAGGGGCCCTGATGTTCGAGGTTGGTGAGGAGGCAGGTATCCATCCAACTTAGAAGCCTGCCGGTCAGATGAAGGGCTCGCGGGTCGTTGTTCCACAGTCCCCATGACAGGGCGAGGGGACGTGGAACGAACATCGGCATGTCATGTCCCCCGGGCAGATAAATCAGTCCGTTCGGAAGACAGAACCGAAGGAGTATGTCGAAAGTCCTCTGGTGGTTTTTACGAGTGAGAAAGTCGGGGCTTTTCTGGTTATGAAGAAGATATGCCGCCATCGCGAGCACTATCCAGGAACCGTAGGCCAGCACCTCGGGGTGGAAAAAACCGTGATTTTCGGCGGTAAGGTCTGGAAACAGATTCCGCGTAGAGACCGTGCGCGCCACAGACCTCCCGAAATATTCGGTATGATCGGCTTTATCGTGAACATTCGATGCGATGTTCACCGCCCAGAGTTGCAGCGCTTTTTCCCATGAGTGGCGGTTCGGGTGATCGGGATTGCAGTTTATCGCCCAGGCGATCACCATCGCGTCCTGGGCGTTCTCCTCAACCTTCGTGTCGATTTCACAACCCGAAGGCGGAGAGAGTCCAATAAAACGGTCCGCTTCGAATGCAAGAATGGCTTTGATACGGTCGATGGTTTCCGGATCGAGAATATCCCTGCAGAATACCAGGATGATACCGAGCTGAGATGCCCAGAAACTGCTGCGCCAGTTTTCTCCCCATCTTTTCCGGTCGAGAAACGTTTCGACATCGGTCGTACCGGTAAGGTGAGTCGCGCATGCCCATCGCGTCGCTTTCGAAATCCTGTCGACCAGATCGTCCTTCTGCAGCAGGGCCCCGATCAGTTCCCCCTGCCGCAGAAAATGGTAACTCCCCAGAATGCAGATGATATTCAGGTGCGGTCTGAGAACATATTCAATGACCGGAGAGGAGGAGCCCACAGTGCGCATGTTATAGGTGGCCGGATCGATGGATCCGAAAATACCGGTTGTCGAATCCAGTTCATGCCACGACTTGAGATAATAGGGAATACTCCGTGAAAGGAGGCGGAGCATCTTTTGGGGTTCGATTTTTTCCGTGAAATGAAGCATACGGTCCTTTTTTGAGTAGTGGGGAATTCGTGTACGATAAGAGGAAGTGGCGACGCTTCAGTAATATCCCGCCGGGATCAGGACTGCTTTTCCATCATGTAGATATGAACGGCTTCATTACCTGCCTCCCGGCATTTTTTCGCGAATTCGCGTGCCGTGTTCGAATCGTACAGCACGATGAAATCGTCCCCGTAAAAATGGGGGAGACGGTCGCCTTTGAGCCAGTTCATCCGTTCGGTGACCTGCCGTCGCAAAAACGAGGGCTCGGTACCCGAGTAGCCGATACCAAGATATGACATGATCCTCCTCGAATTGACAAAAACACACCACCCCAAGCGTCGGTGTACACGGCGGATCCCGCGCCGCCCGGGGCGGCGGATTTTCCGCCGCAGCCGGTCCCCTATTAAAAGTAATTAACGACGGATGTAGATAAAAAGGAGTTGTTTTCCGATTTTTTCCGGGGACCGGAATTCAATCGCTTCCGCCGAAGGGCAGAGAGGTATCAGGAAGGATTCTGGGGGCCGCGGCGGGCGAACAATTTGCCTTTTTTCGAGAAGGCGGCATCCTCGAACGCGCGTTCGGTGCCGAACACCGGGATAACCGTCTCGATCTTATTGTCAGTCAAAATTGCCTCTACCTGGGGAGAGGGATCCAGCAGCGCGAAATATCTCCCCAGCGCGCTGAATTTCTCTTTGCTCGAAAGAAGTATCTCGCCGGCTCCGGCCGAAATCGAGCTCACATCGCTCATCCGTATGGCGACCGCTTTCCAGGAAGAGGCCAGCACTTTTTCGATTTCGGTCCTGAGAAGCTCGACATATGTATCGGAGAGTGCGCCTACCAGGTCGAGAATCGCATAGCGGGTTTTCGGGTAAAAGTAGATATCGAGAAATTCCTGGTCCGCCGTCGAGTGGTGTGCGTCGTCACCGCCGCTGCCTTCAGGCCTGTTTTCGAACAATTCCTTTCGTTCCAGCCTGTTCATCATGCTGAGTACCGTGCGAAGAGGCAGATGAAGTGTCGCCGCGATGGTGTGCGGATTGAGGCCGCGTTTGATCAAACGATAAATTCGATGGTAGATCTCTTCGGATATATCATGCTGCTTGTTCATTATTTTTCTTTTTATCCCTTTGCCGGCTGTCGTTGCCTGTCCACGTACCTGTATACTCCGGTATGCCTATTATACCTTCCTCCCTGCGGTTCCGTCGAGAAATTTTACTCCTTGAATCCGTGAAATTACGGATATATATTGTTGCATTGTCCATAAGCACGGTAATCATCCATGCCAGGCGTGATACCGGTGAGCCGGCGGAATTTGCGGCAAATATTCACAAA
>CAZGVZ010000204.1:0-7394 GCA_964529145.1 uncultured Fibrobacteraceae bacterium
CTCCCGCTGAAATCGATGTAGCCCAGAGCCCCGCCATAGAGCCCTCTCTTCACGTTTTCGAGTTCGTCGATGATCTCCATCGCGCGTATCTTGGGCGCCCCTGAGAGCGTTCCTGCGGGAAAACAGGAGAAAAACGCGTCGAAGATGTCCGATGTCCGTTTGAGTTTTCCGGATACATTGCTGACGATATGAATCACGTGGGAATACTTCTCGATATGCATCATCTCGTGAACCTGGACGCTGCCCGGCTCGCTTACCCGCCCCACGTCGTTGCGCCCCAGATCGACGAGCATGATGTGTTCCGCCCGTTCTTTGGGGTCGGAAAGCAGACGCCCTGCAAGTTCCTGATCCTCCTTCTCGTTTTTTCCTCTTTTACAGGTACCGGCGATGGGACGAACCTCGACCTTACCGTCCTCGATCCGTACCAGCATCTCGGGAGACGCCCCGATCACAGCGGAGTCGTTCTGCATCAGGAAATACATGTATGGGGAGGGATTGATGACCCTCAGAATGCGGTAGATATCGAAAGGATCGGCATCCACCTCCACCGTGAAACGCTGCGACAGCACCACCTGAAAAATGTCGCCGGCATTGATGTACTCTTTACATCGTTCGACCGCCCGCTCGAACTCTTCGCGTTTCATGTTGGAAACCGGTTCCCTGCGGGGAGTGATATTTAAATGGTCGACCGGCAGAGGTTGCGCGAGCCGCTGCCGCATAGACTCGATCCGATCGCATGCTTCGCGGTACGCCGCTTCGATTGCGACGGAAGGGTCCACGATGATGTTGCTGATCAGAACCAGCCGGTGCTCTTTATTGTCGAAAGCGATTATGTCACTATAAAAGCCGAAAAACAGATCGTCGACCGGGTCGCACTTGGGATTCTTGTCGGGAATCTCCTCTGAAAGCCGAATCGAGTCATAGGCGAAGTACCCGACCGCCCCTCCTGCGAAACGCGGAATTCCCTCCACCTCCGCAACCTTGAAGGAAGCAAAAATGGACCTGAGCGCGGTAACCGGGTCGTTTTCGCCGGACCGGTTCTGCGCTCCCTCGATTTTCCATCGGTGAAACCGGGCGCTGAATGTCATGAACGGATCGCCGCCGATGAACGAATAGCGTGCGACCATCTCCTCTCCGGTTACGCTCTCGAGGAGAAAGCTGTACCGTTTTCGCCGAAAGAGTTTCATCCAGACCGAAACCGGGGTTTCGGTGTCCGCAAGCACGGTTTTATATACCGGAATCACGTTCGAGGAGGCTGCGGCACGCCTGACCTCGTCGAGAGTGGGAATAATCACACGAACCTTCCTGGGGATGATCGTCCGGGGTGAAAATACATCGCGAACAGGGGACGCGTATAGGTATAGGGGACGGTGGTTTTTTAATAATTTAATTAATTCACATCTGCATTCGTTTCCTTTGGTAACCTTTCGGCATTACGAACCATGTTCGATGCGGCTGATGAGGTTACTTCAAGGTAGCGCGCTATCTCACTGATGGGGATATGGTATGTTCTGTTGGCAGTGTATGCGATTATTTTCCGGGCTTTTGATGATTGACTGTTTCTTCCTTTCCGCTTTATCGATTCGATTCTAACATTCATCTTTCTACAGATATGCGATGAAATATCCTCAATCGACACCCGCTTTGAAACGCGGCGAAGCATTTTCTTTTGATGCTTCATTGCCTGAACAACAAAATCTCTGTTCCCGATGACCCAGCTCCCGGTGCTGTTGATATTCTCCCTGTTATCATTCGAGGCCCGGATCAATGCATGCAGATCCGGATCACCGTCCAATAGCCCCTGAGTAAGAAATGCACAATATTTCTTCCGTGCTGCGGATGGATTTGCGCCGAAACGAAAAAGCACATCTTTCACATTCTGGATTTTGTAATTGTTTCTTCCCATGATAACCGAATGGCCGCTCCACCGATAGTGCGCCAGTGATTCTATATCCGGACATATGCCTGCACGCACAGGATTCAGATGTATATATCGCACCAGTTCCTCGATGTACCTCTGGTCCTGAGTAACAATTGATTTGTATCGATCCTGGAAAAGATACCCTCTCATGGTAGTGTCTTTCCGGAAATATTGGGCATAAGGACCATTCAGCAATCTCATAAAGTGTCCAAGCGGATATTCATTAATTCTTACCAGCAGGTGATAGTGATTTTCCATCAAACACCATGCATACAACAGATAACCGGATTTAGCAACGTTCTTTTCCAAAAGATGAAGAAAGTAGTGGCGATCTTCATCCCCTCGAAAAATGGCGCTCCCCTCAATACCTCTGGACATTACATGGTGTACCGCACCGGGCAGTGTAATTCGTGATTTTCTCGGCATGGTTGAAATATAATTATTAAGTTATTAAAAAACCACCGTCCCTTCATACTGGCTTTTCGTGGCATGACGATAATATAATATTTGACACCGTCCCCTGTTGTTTTCACGGCCTTTCCACCATTCTTCGCAGTTCTTGATCTAGTCGCTCCACCTCCTCCCCCGAATCGGCCGCGATGAAAAACGCGCTGCGCTGCGGCTGTCGCCACGTTCCCCTGAAACCCATACGTGGCGGGGTGAGCAACAGGATGCCGTTCCTCGTTGAGGAGTCGAACTGGAGTTTTCCCAACCGTGCGATCCACTCTTCAATGGAGTCCGGAAGACGGCACCGCTTCGCTCCGATGAAACGGAAAAGGGTGTGTTTACCTGGTGCAATACGGTCCCTGAGTTGCTGGGCGAGAAATCCCATGGTGTAACGCGCGTTTATCTCGATCGCACAGGCGAGCCTTTCGCTACCGGTCGCAGGGTCGATATACACGAACGAATCGATCCCCACCGGACCGAAATAGCCCCGGGCGAAAATTTCCTCCGAAAGGATGCGGGTCACTTCCCCAAGCTGCGGTTTCCATTTTTCCAGCCGGGGATCGCTTTCGGAACAGTAGATTCCATAGAAGGATCCATGCCCGTTCACACCCTGCCGCTCGAACCTTACTTTATCCACGACGCCCTCGGGTGAGATCAGGGTGACGGTCGAGAGATCCGCCACACGGCGGAGCCATGGCTCGATCACCAGCCCTCCGTGTGCGAGGTACCGCGCCGCGGTCCCGAGCTCTTTTGTCAATTCATCGGGATTATCAGAAATTCTGAGTCCGAATCCCGATCCACCGAAAGCGGGCTTGATGACCAATGGAAAGGCGTCGACGGCTTTCACGGCTTCTTCGACCTCCTTCATTACGGAGCAGAAGGTGGACCCCGGAACCCCGAAACCGTACCTGTTCGCCATCTCTGCGCAGAAGCTGCGGTTGTTTAGGTTCCTCACCACATCCAGAGATGGAACCGAGGGGCTGCCGCGTACATCGAGACAATCGACCGACTGTTCATTCCATCCCCAGGCGACGGCCGCCGCCGCGCCGCCCGAATACCGCACATCCCCACACACCTCTCCGCTGCAGAGTCCGTAAAGGCGCAGGTATTCCGGGTACCGGCCGGGAATTTCCGCATCCAGCAGTACCGCATCTCCGGGCTCGGAAAACGGATAGAACAGTACCGACATCTCCGCGGCCGAGCGCTCCACAGCGGACGACGGATATCCTCCAAGCTGCAGATCGAAAAGTGCGTTCAGATAGAGGAGACGTGAAAAAGACATAGGATAAGGTGAAATGGCGAGGTGCGCGAAAAGTTTTCAGGACACCTGCGAGGTGTCCTTCAAATCAAGACCATCGACCGCCCCCGCTACTTGGCGTCCGAAACCTGGTAACGGATCCTTACCGATTCGGCCCTCTGCTCGTCGCCTTTCGCGAGCAGGGCACGGTGCAGTCTTGCGGCAACGTCCCGTTTCTGGCTCATGTTCGAGGTGACTATATTCGCGAGCGCCTGTTCGAACATATCGATCGCCTTGTCGTACTGTTTACGCTGCAGGTAGATCACACCCACGCGATCCTGCAGCTCGGCGATTCTGGGATGCCGCGGAAACAGCCGGAAGTAGTTGAGATAATACTGGATGGCATTGTCCGGATTCTTACTGAACTCGAGTTCCGCCAGACGAAGCCAGCTCTCCCCCGCGAAGGTGCCGGAAGGGAAAAGCGCCAGATAGGTGATGAACGACTCCTTGGCGACCTCGACATCGTTTTCGTTCTCCGCCTGCAGCTTCCCGATCGAAAACAGAGCGTCCTCGCGTCGCAGCAGTGAGGCGCCCGGATCCTCGTATACCTGACGGTATAACGTGATCGCATTCCGCCAGTCGTCGGCCCGTTCGGCTCTCTGTGCTTCGAGATAGAGCCGTGCGGACATCTCCCTGTCCCTTTCCGCCCCGCGCTGCCGGCTCTCGTCTTTACCGTCCTGTTCCTCCTCTTTCCGGATCCGTGCCTCGGAATGTCTGTCCTGAGACCGAGCGTCCGCCCGGCGTCGCCGGGCTGTCTGGGGTGTGAAGGTAAACCGGTAATCGTGCCGCTCAGAGGTGAGATCGATCATCGTATCGATGGTGACATAGCCGCTCTTGCTGACACGGACGTAATGTGGGCCTTCGGCCTGCCTGAGCCGCAGCGGCGTCGTTCCGTAATACTTGCCGTCGATGCGGACCTGGACGCCCTCGACTCTGCTGCGAATCGAGATCACCCTGTACCGCATGAGTTCCTCGATCGCCGGTACATTCTCGATTTCGCTCCTCTGTACAACCGGGCCGCCGTTGAAAACACGATATCTTTTCACTGACGGATCATATTGCAAATACTGTCCGGCGTGCAGCACCGTGTCGCCCATAGGTCCATCCGTGATCCTGACAGCGCCTTCGAGAACGCGTGTCGCCACCTTTCCCTCACGGTCCTCTTCCACGCGGAAGTAGGTTCCCTTCACCACGAGCCTGTAATCCGCGGTTGTCACCGAAAAGTTTCGGTTACCGTTCCGTGGATACACAAGGAACGAAACCTTTCCATCGATCTCAGATGATCTCGCCGAAGAGAACCTGACCTGGTACTCGGCGCTGTTTTTCGAGAGTTTCTTGACATTCAGCATCGACCTGTTTCTCAATTCGATGCTGCCGTGAGAATTCACCAGCGTCGCGCAGCCGCCGCTCACCATCGCGCACCGCCCTCCGACGGTCTGAACCGTTTCGAGCGTATCGGCCGCTTTCCCCTCGAGCTGATACACCACGGTGGGGAGCTGTATGGGATTGCGACGTGCCGCATGGAATCCGGCGATCGCGACAATCACCACTCCTGCGGCCGCGCCGGCAATCGCGAATTTCCGAACTAGGGTCCCATAGTGCTCAATGAGAAACCAGAACGGCTGTTTCGGGATTTCAAGAACCGGCCGTTTTGAAAGTTTCGTGAATAACAGATCCTCCGCATTCTCCCAATATGAAAATGGCGGGATTTTCTCACAGGCAAGTACCTGTTCCCACAATGGTCTGGAGGAGATCCGGTCGATTTTTTCATCGAGGAGCGCTTCGGCGGTATCGAGGGCGTGCGCGGTTACCGGTTCTTCACGGGTTTCATGTCGAACCCAGCTCTCCTGCAATCGCTCGTCTGAACGGCTGATACGTTCGAAGAGCAAGGTTTCGATCGCTTCCCAGTGGCCGGGCGTCGGCTCTCTGCACGATGCGAGGATGTGCTGTTCCCAAAAATCGAGAACCTCTACCGGTTGCAGCCGCTCGCCGAGATGTGCGGTGAACCGGTCCCATTGCGCTTCAGTGAGATCGTACCCGATTCTTAGACACTCCTCGATGGGTTCATCGTATTCGCTGTGCTGATAGATTTGAGAGAAGAGATCCCGTTCGAGCCGATCGATCTTTTCGGCTGTCTGCATTTCGTCGATTCTTAATAATCCAAGTATTCCGAGCTGGTCACACTCGCGGATACGACGCATGAGCACCGATTCGACGGAAGCGTAATCCACTCTCCGTTCATCCGCGGGTACGCGGAGTTCGGAAGTGAACCAGGATTCTCTATATTCAGCCGATTCCATACTATTTTTCGAGGTTATCGAGGAATTCTCTCATCTGCTTTCGGGCGGTAAAAAGGCGCGATTTGACGGTTCCTTCCGGAATTCCCATGATCGAGGCTATTTCCGCCAGATCCATTTCGCTGTAAATGTTCAGTACCAACGGTATACGCAATTTATAGTCCAGCGTGTCCACGGCCCGCTCCACAAGGTCCTTGAGTTCCAGATGCCGGAGACTTCCGATTTCATTGGAAGGAATCATGTTTTCCACAACGTCGATCTGAACCGTATCCTTTGACGAGATCCGTTTTTCGGCTTTCTGATAACGCCATCGCCGGGTACATACATGAATCACCACGCGATGAAACCAGGTCTTGAAGGAGGAGTCGCCGTGAAAGGTTTTCAGGGAGAGATATATCTGGAAGAAAACCTCCTGCAACAGATCTTCATGGTCACCCTGCGGCCCAGTGATCTTATAGATCAGATTGTACGCATAGGACCGGTACATGTAAAAGATCTCCTTGAATGCCAGTTGATTACCGGCCCTGCACTCATCGAGCAGCTCGCGCGTCGGTTCGAGAATCGTCTTGATCATACGTCTCCAGCATCGGTCGTGAAAGGTACTTTATCGGATTAAAGTTGTTTCCATGGTGGATGGTGTCAGTAGATTATAGTAGCTAACCTCGAAATACCGGTTCGGCGGGTGCTTTCCGCCGGAACTTTCCGCGGGTTCGATCGACCACCGGATGTCCCGCCCTCGCCACTTTTCGGCATGAAAACCGTTGTATACCAGTTCCAGAAGATCCCCGGCCCTCCAACGGTCCATCTATCCTCAATCTTTCGCCACCGATTTCAGCAGCATATCAATTATACGATGGGGTGTTATATTGTCGACCTCCGCGTTGAACGAGCGTACGATTCGGTGCCGCAGGACTGGGTAAGCGGCCCGGCGGACATCGCTCAGGTCGGGTGTGGGCCTGTTGTCGAGAACAGCGTACGCTTTTGCCGCAAGCGTGAGGTATTGCGACGCGCGCGGTCCGCAGCCCCACGTGAGCAGAGGTTTCACATCCCCCGGACATGTGCCGCCATCGGGCCGTGTCGCACGCACGACCGACACCGCGGCAGCCATCACCGATTCCGCTATGGGTACATTCCACACCAGCCTACTGAACGCTTCCAGCTCGTCAAGGGAACAGACAGGTTGCAGTTTTTCGGAGTTCCGCGAAGCGGCAGCCCGAACGATCTGCATTTCGGAATCATAATCGGGATAGTGGACTTCAATTGAGAACATGAACCGGTCTTGCTGCGCTTCGGGCAGCGGATAAGTGCCTTCCTGTTCGATCGGATTCTGGGTTGCAAGCACCCAGAACGGCCGGGGCAGGGAGTACGTATGGCCTGAGGAGGTCACTTGACCCTCCTGCATCGCCTGCAGAAGCGCCGATTGCGTCTTCGG
>CAZGVZ010000205.1:0-926 GCA_964529145.1 uncultured Fibrobacteraceae bacterium
AGAACCAGTATCAATGGGTCACCGAAGAGAGCCTCGGGTCAGAAAAGTGTCAGGATAGAGTAATAGAAACCTGCAACGAGATTACCCATGCCGACCCGGATATTACCGAATACGCGAGAAACTCCTGTATCAAGACTAATCAGGTCGAATCTCTGCACCATGCAAACTGGTCCGTTTACGTGCGCCGCGTGGAATGCCCCGAAGCCCTCACCCGGGTTACCGGCTGTAAACTACAGAACCAGGGCCTGCCTGAGGTGGACGGACTCATCACCGCCGAGCAGGCGGCAAACGATAATTCCTTCTGGAAGCGGGGCTCCAACGGCAATATGTACGAGACCACTACCATGGAAGACTGCTGCCGCCCCTCCTGCGCTGCGGCCAACTGGGTACAGGAAAAAGGCCTCCCGGTCGACCCGGACTACAACGTTTTCTATTCCTGTGACCGCGCCGGGATTCCCTTTACCGAACCGGAAAAGTAGCCGACCTTGTTCTTAAAACATGGTTGTTTATATTACCTGCATTTTAAACTCAAAATTGGTAACAGGATCAAATAAAAAGAAAAAAAACCAATCTGGAAGCTCATTCAATATATATGTGACCTCGAATTTTTAAAAGTAAATAAAACGAACCGGACGGATAAACCGGTTGAGGGCCCCTTCTTCAACAGGAACCTGCACGAAATGCGATGATCAGTGGTTCAAGTGCTTCTCCGGCAGGAGAAGATGTTCAAGGTTGTTCTGGCAAGTCGATGGAGTTCTTACCGGAGATGATGCTGATTAGGTTGCCGGGATCTTGATGGGGTTCGAAAGAAGTGTCACCGCCGGCTGATCGCCGAAACGGGAAATGCAACAAAGGAGATCATTTGCGACAGCATGAGAAGAGGAGAAAGAAAAGATGATACGGAGATTGAGAATCGAAGGCTATAA
>CAZGVZ010000205.1:936-7362 GCA_964529145.1 uncultured Fibrobacteraceae bacterium
CGTAATTTTCGGACCAAATGCCGCCGGGAAAAGCAATTTTCTCGATGCTCTTCAGTTATTGTCGCTGGTGACTGCAAGAAAAACACTCAAGCAGGCATTTGAGCCCCCTTACAGGGGACGACCTCTCCAGTCGTTTACATTTCCTCCCGGAGGTCTGGAAGAATTGTTAAAACGCGATACTGTACGGTTTTCTATTTCAGTGGATATTGAATTGTCCGAGAATATCAGGAAAGGTGTCGAGAACGAGATCCGGGAATTGAGGAAAGGAATCACGTCTAACAGCGGAAAACAGTGATCGGTGAAAAATATCTGCGTTACGATCTGGGAATCGAGTCGAGGCCTGAAAGCGGCACACTGAGAGTATTCAACGAGAGAATCCTTGCTCTCAGGCAGGATTTGAAGGAACGAAGCGACAGAAAGGTTTTTCTAGAAAAATACGACGATTCGAGGTTGAGCCTGAGAATGGAAGGAAAGGCGCATCCGACGTTTTTCGACATCGGCCTGGACCATACTATATTGTCAATGCCTCTCTATCCTCCGCATTATCCACATATTACCGCCTTGAAGCGCGAACTGGAGAGTTGGAGATTTTTCTATTTCGAACCCCGCCGTCGGATGCGGGAACCGAATGCCGCAAGGGAAGTGAAGCATATAGGCGTTATGGGTGAAGACCTGGCCGCATATCTCCATACGCTCAGGAATAGTGAACAAAAGGCGTTCGTCGGCATCAGCCGGACTATACACAGTATTATTCCTTCAGTCACCGCTATTGACACGGAAATAAATCCAAAAACCGGTGAAGTCGAATTGTATGTCCTTGAGGGTGATACACGAATTCCCGCATCACTCGTCTCCGAAGGGACACTCCGGCTAATAGGTCTGCTTTCTATAGTCGGCACAAAGGACAGTCCCTCGGTCATCTGCTTCGAGGAACCGGAAAATGGGATTCATCCCCGTAGGATCGAAATGGTGGCAGAATACCTGAAGAATGCCGTGAGTGAAAACACCCAGATAATTGCCACTACCCATTCGCCTCTCTTGCCTGACTTGATGGATGATTCGGCACTGTTTGTGTGCAGAAAGATAGAAGGAAAAACCGTTATCCAGAGTTTTATTTCACTGCCTGGCATTTTCCGAAAACATGAAATCGAAAAATCAATAAATGATGAGGATGTCCCTCGGCCTTCGGATTTATTGTTAAGGGGGGATCTGGATGCCTGACATTGCGATTTTTTGTGAAGATACCGGCCATGAAATGGTGGTGAAACCACTGGTGGAGAGAATCGTTCGAAATTCGGAATTTACCATCCACGTCCTGAGTTCACACGGAGGTTCCGGGCGGGCTCTTAATAAATTCGAGAAATACTTGCGTGATGTCGAACGCGGAAACACCTTGTTCAGTGCCGATATAATTGTTGTCGCGATCGATGCCAATTGCAAAAAATATTCTGGCAAAAGGAAAATCATCGACGAAATCGTGCCGGAAAAATTCCGTGACCGCGTTGTGCACTGCATTCCCGACCCCCACGTGGAAAGATGGATGTTGATAGATTCATCGGCTTTCAAGAAAGCGCTGGGGCAGGGCTGCAATGCACCGGATCTGAAATGTGAAAAGGGCCGCTACAAGCAATTGCTCAAAGAAGCCGTCATTGTCACGGGCAATACGATAAACCTTGGTGGATTCGAACATGCGGAAGAGATTATTCATAACATGAGTGAAAAAGCGATGCGTTCCGATGCTTCGCTCAGGAAATTTATGAATGATCTCTGCGCGAAAGTGGAAAGGTTTCGCTAAAACAGTGTGGGAACCGCGCCAGATCAAGATTCAGGGACGGAGGTTCTAAAATAGATTTACGATATCAGGGTTTGCAGCCAGTCCCTCACCGTTCTCCTGAAACGCTGATTATTGCAGATAGTGGTCTTGGTATATTATTTGAAGTCGATGATACAATTGGATATCGCACTTACAGGTACCTATTCGACAAACCTGTGGTATGGACACACAATATTGATTCCGACGCGCTCAGTCCACCGGATTTTCCGCCATGTTCATTGAATATTGTTAATGGCGCATATGAATTTTCGAATCAATCTTATGGCAACGGCCCGATAAAAAGAGTGTATCGGGCGGATGTAGGTTTGATCTATGAATCTTTCACAGATTATGGCGATCCTTCGTCAGGCGCACCCAATTTTACTCGAAGGTCAGAATCAACGCTTTTATCATTTTCAAAAACCAGCATTGCCGTAAATTCGATATGGCGTACTCAGGAACGGCGAACCATTTCCCCGCACCTTGTCGGACCAAAATATATACTGGCCCTCCCTCATCTAACCATTACCCGTAATAGTAAGAACTTCAATCTTCTTGGGAGGATGTTCACTAACAGTAGCACTCCTGCTCACGGCCTGCATCCATACCTTAACCGAAGAATCGGCTATTAGCATTGATGTGAGAAGATTGCGGCCGGGTTCAGCAAAACTCGAATCCGGCCTCCCAACAGTATATGTTCAGTAATCGATCCACTCGATCCTGCATTGGTTATTCGTATAGCCGCTTATAGCTTTTCCGTTGTCGCGTGCGGAAAAGAGTGCCTGAATAATGTCAGGGTCGTCGCTGTACCCGACATAATTACCATTCTCCCCGGGGGCTTTATATGCAAAAACCTTTTTTCCCGTGGATTCCGGCTGATCATAGATACGGAGCCTTCCGATTTTTCCATTCCAGACTTTTGCCTTACCGGAACTGATGGACTTGATAGCAGGTAATTCCTTTTCGGAAGGGAGCTGTGAAACCGGTTTTGTTTTTGTTTTTTTCATGTTTCTTCTCCTTTGTTGAAATTGAAATCGGTTTAAACGAATATTATACCTGTGTATCAGAATGATATCAATACCAATTTTAAAATACTTCACCACTGTTTCCTTTCGGATCTTTTGAACGAAATGGTCCTCATGGAAACTTCCAGCCCGATTCATGATGGCGTTAGGGGAAAGTCCGATTTATTTTAGATATACAGTTCCGTAAAAAATGGAGGAACAATGAAACTAAAAAACATCCGCATCAATGCCTCGCGTATTGCCCTGCTTATGGTATTCCTGCTTTTTTTGAGGAATAACGGGGTCAAGGCCGATATCTTCTCCGACACCGGATATTTTCCCATCGCTGTATGGCTGCAGAATCCGTCGAATGCCGCAGCGTACCGGCAGACGGGGATCAACCTGTATGTAGGACTCTGGAACGGGCCGACCCAGGAACAACTGGATCAACTGCAGGAAGCAGGAATACCGGTAATCTGCAATCAAAACGAATTCGCGCTCAATCACCTCGAGAAATACGGTAACGTTATCGCGGGATGGATGCACGGCGACGAGCCCGATAACGCTCAGTCCGACGGGGAAGGCGGCTATGGTCCATGCATCGACCCGGATACGATCGTCCACGGTTACAATGAAATCAAAGGTAAAGATGCACAAAGGCCTGTATACCTGAATCTCGGCCAGGGCGTTTCCAACATCGATTACATAGGCCGGGGGAGCGCATGCCACGGCAGGGCCGATATGTACCCTGGTACATCGGGGGGTGCGACATCGTCTCGTACGATATATATCCCATTAACAGTCCCTATGAGAATATTGCTGGAAATTTATGGTATGTTCCGAAAGGGATCGACAGTCTGCGGTCATGGAGCGAGCAACGAAAAGAGGCGTGGTGCTGGATCGAATGTACCCGTATAGATTCTTCGTCGTCGGCGGGGCCGACACCTTCTCAGGTAAAATCCGAAGTCTGGATGGCGCTCGTGCACGGGGCGAAGGGATTCGGCTATTTCTGCCACTCCTGGTATGGAGGATTCAAGGAAGCAGGATGGCTCGAGGACTCACAGATGAAAAATGCCATCACCGCGATCAATGCAGGGATCAACGACCTCGCTCCGGTTCTCAACAGCCCTTCTATTGACGAAAGAGTCACAGTCGCGTCGGACGACCATGAAACACCGGTCGACATCATGGTTAAAAGTCATTCCGGGTCACTCTATATCTTTGCGACTGTAATGCGAGGCAATCCGGTAACCGCGACTTTTTCAATCCGAGGTATGGCCGGAAACGTTGAGATCAAGGTTTTGCATGAAGACCGGGAAGTCACCTCGACCGATGGCAAGTTCGAGGATGATTTCGAAGGATATGGAGTTCATTTGTATAAAATCGCCCTTTCCGCGGATGTAAGTGCATCGCTCTCTCGAAACAGAACCGCCTTGCCTCCTTCATACCGGCTGATCCCGGTAATGCAGGGTGAAAGAAGTCCGGCCCCCGTTCTTTCGGACCTGAACGGGGCGGTTACACTTTATTCGTTACACGGTACACGGATGAGAACGGTATCCGGGTCAGACAGGAAAAGGCCCGATGTTTCAGCCGGGGTGTATGTTGTACCACAAAAAAGGTAGAACGACCGCAGTTGCGGGAGAAACAAAGCGGTTCGCGTCGCTGCCTGCCATACGGCGGAAACACTCACTTAAGAGTTGTGCAGCTTTGTCGGAAAACGGCTTAAATCCAGAATATTGTGCCGAGTTCTGAACACGTACAGCATACCCTCCCCCTCACAGCCACAGCTTCCTGTCGAGACTCCGGTACTGTATCGCCTCAGCGACATGGGGGGACTGGATATCCTCCGATTCCGCGAGATCTGCGATCGTGCGGGAGACCTTGAGGATGCGGTCGTATGCCCTGGCGGAGAGACCGAGCTTTTCTATCGCGGAGCGTAAAAGATTCCTGCTCGCTTCGTCGAGTTCGCACCATTTCTTGATATGGCGTGACTCCATATGGGCATTGCAGAAGATCTTCTGGCCGGAGCTGAACCGTGCCTGTTGCCGTTTCCGTGCCGCGATCACCTGGCCGCGCATGGACTCCGAATCGCACCCGGGCTGCTTCTGCGCGAGTTCCTCGTATGTGAGGGCCGGGACCTCGACGTGGATGTCGATGCGGTCCAAAAGCGGGCCCGAAATCCTGGCCATGTACTTCTGTATCTGCTCCGGGCGGCATGAACACTCGTGGCGGGGGTCCGTGAAGTAGCCGCACGGGCAGGGATTGAGCGCGACCGCGAGCATGAACCGGGCGGGGTAGGAGAGCGATATGGCGGCACGGGAGATGGTCACCTTGCCGTCCTCGAGCGGTTGACGGAGATTTTCGAGCACGTTCTTGTTGAACTCGGGCAGTTCGTCCAGAAAAAGGACGCCATGGTGGCTCAGGCTCACCTCTCCCGGCCGCGGATAGGATCCCCCTCCGATGAGCCCGGCGTCGCTTATCGTATGGTGTGGGGAACGGAACGGACGGACCGCCATGAGCGGGGTATCGGGATCGAGCAGGCCGGCCACGGAATGGATCTTGGTGGTTTCGAGCGCCTCGTCGAGCGAAAGATCGGGAAGGATGGTGGGAAAACGGCGCGCGAGCATCGTCTTGCCGGAGCCCGGCGGTCCTACCATGAGGATGTTGTGCCCTCCCGAGGCCGCGACGAGCAGGGCCCGCTTGATGTGCTCCTGGCCCTTGACGTCCCTGAAATCTATCTGGTACTTTCGCGCTGTCGTGAACAGTGCGTCGAGATCGGTGGTGTAGGGTTCCGGGACGGTTTCCCCGGTGAGCAGCTGCAACGCTTCCCTGAGATTGCCGACCGGAAAGATATTCACTCCCTCAGCGACCGACGCCTCCATCGCGTTCTCCCTGGGCACGATCATGTTCGGAATACCCGTTTCACGGGCACGTATGGCCATTGAGAGGACGCCTTTCACTCTCTTTACCGTTCCGTCCAGGGAAAGTTCGCCGAGAATCACGTAGCGGTTCACACCATCCGCGATGACCTGCGAGGAGGCCATCAGGAGTCCGATGGCGATAGGGAGGTCGAACGCGCTTCCCTCTTTCCGGATATCAGCCGGGGCCATGTTGATGGTGACTTTACGGGAGGGGAAGTCGTAACCGCAGTTCTTGAGCGCGGACATCACCCGCTCCCTGGATTCGCGCACCGCCCCGTCGGGAAGACCGACGATCATGAAACTTGGAAGCATTTCGGAAATATCCGCCTCGATCTCCACTTCATAGGCGTCGATTCCCATAACAGCCATCGATCTGATTTTTGCCAGCATGGAGGACCCGTCCTCAATTTGATAGACTTCGGATATGGTATATTTTAAAATGTAGTACATGTTTGCCCGGAACAGGACCGTACCGGCCGACCGGCAGCCCGGATCTCCGGAGAGCGGCGAAGTACGGGCGTTCCGGAATCAGCGAAGATCCCTGTCAATGCTGAAAGGGAAGCTTCGACATCCGGACCGGTTCAAGACATATTTCCCTCGTATCACGCACGGCAGCCGGCTCGGGAGCGGTTTTTCAGGGCTTCAATCCGGTTTTCGGTGCAAGTTCCTTTAGTATCGGTTCCGGGGC
>CAZGVZ010000206.1:0-7291 GCA_964529145.1 uncultured Fibrobacteraceae bacterium
TTTCTGTCCGAACTGCAGCTGGAGTTCGAAAATCTTTTCAAGCGACTTTATTATCTGGGGCCTCTTCGTGAATTTCCTCAGCGCCATTATGCATGGAAAGGATCGGAACCTTCCGATATGGGCCGCCGGGGGGAACGGGTCGTTGATGCGCTTCTCGCCGCGAAGGAGCGGGGAGAGTACATTTCCCCCGGATACAGGAGAAAGCGTCTGTCGCTCGAGCAGCGAATCGCCATGTGGTTGAAGGAACTGGGGCTTATACACGCTTTCTCGGTCGAGCCTGTGGCAAAAAACAGCAACATTTATCAAGTGAAAGTTCAAAAAGCCCCCAATTCGACGAAAGTGCTCATTACCGATGTCGGATTCGGCGTTTCTCAGATTCTTCCGGTACTGGTTCTCTGCTACTATGCCCCCGAAGGATCGATAATTCTCCTCGAACAACCGGAAATACATCTGCACCCTTCCGTTCAATCGGGGCTTGCCGATGTCTTTATCGATGTCATGAAAAACAGGAACATTCAAATTGTCCTGGAAAGCCACAGCGAATATCTTTTGCGCAGACTTCAGCGAAGGATTGCGGAGCAGGTAATCAAATATGAGGACACCTCATTATACTTTTGTGAAGCAGGGAACGAAGGGTCGCGGCTTTTGCCGCTGGATGTCGACATGTTCGGCAATATCATGAACTGGCCGACCGGCTTTTTCGGTAACGAGGTCAGGGAGATGGCGGCCATTACCAAAGCCGCAATGGCGCGCAAGAAGGAGCTTCGGGGATGAGCTGTTACGTGATTGACGCAAATGTGCCGATCGTGGCAAACGGCAAAAGCGGGCAGGCGGATCCGGAATGCGTTATTGCCTGTGCTGAAATTCTGGAAAAAATATACAATAGCGGTACCGTTATTTTGGATGATTCGATGTTGATTCTCACCGAATATATGAATCATCTGAACATGGCCGGACAGCCGGGCTTAGGGGATGCCTTCATGAAGTGGATCTGGCAGGTTCAGGCCGATTCGCGACATTGTAAACAATTCCATATTGAAGCGAGCCGGACCGACCCGGACGACTTCTCCGAATTCCCGGATGACCCCCGGTTGAAAAAATTCGACCGTTCGGATCGAAAGTATGTCGCAGTGGCATTACGCAGCAACTGCCGGCCGGAGATAGTGAATGCAGTTGATAACGACTGGGCGGACCATTATGAAGCCCTTACCGACGCGGGCCTGAAGATCCGGTTCATCTGTCCGCACCATGTGTGTCCAGGGAGAAGGTAAATGGCGATCACGAATCAGGAGCGCGTGGGCAAGGCAATGGATCTGCTGCGGCAGGGGCTCGCACCGTACATCGAGCGTGAGTTCAGGAATGTCTATCAGGAGGGGGCGAACGCGGAAGCGGCTCGTTTCATGGCGGGCGACCGGAACGTCGGAAGCAGCACCATTGTCGAATGGGACGTGTATTCGCTGCTCAAACTCATGTGGGAATCATGGAACGCCGTATTCGGGAAGACGCTCGGGAGAGCCGAGAGATCGCTGGTGCAGGAACTGCGCGACTGGCGCAACGACTGGGCGCATCAGAAACCCTTTTCGAGCGACGATGCCGACCGCGCGCTCGACTCCGCCTCGCGCATGCTTACCGCCATCTCCGCACCGCAGGCCGATGAAGTGGGCCGGATGAAAATGGAACTCCGCCGGCTCATCTTCGACGAACAGGTGCGCAGCGAGAAGAAAAAGGCGGGCGGCTCGCTGGTCGAAGCCGCTGCGGCCGGAGCGCTCAAACCGTGGCGTGAGGTGGTCACCCCCCATATCGATGTGGCGAGCGGCAACTATCAGCAGGCGGAATTCGCCGCGGACCTCTGGCAGGTGCACCTCGGTGAGGGGAGTGACGAGTACCGCAAACCGGTCGAATTCTTTCGTCGCACCTACCTCACGGAGAGCCTCAGGAAGCTTCTCGTCAACAGCGTGCGACGCCTCACCGGCAAAGGCGGCGATCCGGTCGTGCAGCTGCAGACCAACTTCGGCGGCGGCAAGACCCACTCCATTCTCGCGCTGCTCCACCTCTTTTCCGGGGCGAAAGCCGCGGAGCTTCCCGGCGTCGAAACGGTACTCGCCGAATCGGGAACCTCTTCATTGCCTGAAGTAAATATCGCCGTGCTGGTCGGCAATAAGATTTCACCCGGAAATCCGGCGAAAAAAACCGATGGAACCGTGGTGGCCACGCTGTGGGGCGAGCTGGCGTACCAGCTCGGCGGAAGGAAGGCGTACGAGCGGCTGCGGGCGGACGACGAAAACGCCACCAACCCCGGTGATGCGCTGCGGGAACTGTTCAACGAACATGCGCCCTGTCTGGTACTCATCGACGAATGGGTCGCCTACGCACGCCAGTTGCACGATGACAAGGATCTGCCCGGCGGCGACTTCGAGACCATGTTCACTTTCGCGCAGACACTCACCGAAGCGGCGAAAACGGCCCAGCAATGTCTGCTCGTCATATCGCTTCCGGCATCCGACACCACCGGGTCTCCGCATACGCAAACCGACGATGTCGAAGTCGGCGGCATCCGGGGCCGCGAAGCGCTCGACCGGCTGCGCAACGTCGTCGGCCGCGTTGAGTCTTCATGGAGGCCCGCAACCGCCGAGGAGGGTTTCGAAATCGTCCGGCGCAGGCTCTTCGAGCCTATGCCGGGCAGCGACGCCTATAAATACCGTGACGTGACCGCGCGGGCCTTTTCGGAGCTTTACGAAGCGCAAAAAACCGAGTTCCCTCCCGAGGCGCGCGGCATGGAGTACGAAAAACGCATCAGGGCCGCCTATCCGATACATCCGGAGATTTTCGACCGGCTCTATACGGACTGGTCGACGCTCGTGAAATTCCAGCGCACCCGCGGCGTTCTGCGCCTGATGGCGGCAGCGATTCACAGTCTCTGGGAACGGGGGGACCGAAGCCCGCTCATTCTCCCTTCGACGATTCCCATCGACGACCCCCGGGTGCAGACCGAGCTCACACGCTATCTCTCCGACAACTGGGTACCCATTATCGAAAAGGATGTCGATGGACCCGGCTCGCTGCCGCGAAAAATCGATGCCGAGATAACCAACCTCGGGAAACAGCATGCCACGCGCCGGGTTGCACGCACCATCTACCTCGGCTCCGCGCCGACTTCTTCGGCGGCGCACCGGGGCATCGAAGACCGGCGCATCAAGCTCGGGTGCGTGATGCCGGGGGAATCGCCGGCGGTATTCGGCGATGCGCTGCGACGGCTGGCTGCAGCTGCAACCTATCTCTACCAGGACGGCACGAGGGCATGGTACGCAACACAACCAACGGTCACCAAACTCGCCGAAGATCGCGCGGAGCAGCTTCGGCGCGAACCCGACAGGGTGGCGCACGAGGTGGAAAAACGGGTTCGTGCCGATGTGAAAGCGACCGGGGATTTCAGCCGTATCCACGCGCTGCCGCTTTCCGGGCAGGACATACCCGACGACCGGGACGCAAGGCTTGTGCTGCTCGGCATAGACCACCCGTATTCAAAGGAACCGGACAATGCGGCGGAAAGGGCCGCCAGGGAGATTCTGGAAATGCGCGGCTCCTCGCCCCGCCTCTACCGTAACACGCTCGTGTTTATCGCACCGGATAAAATACGGCTCGAGGATCTCGAAGATGCCGTAAGGCGTTTTCTTGCCTGGGAATCGATCGTCGCCGAATCGGACCAGTTGAATATCGACCCCCAACAGGTGAAACAGGCCGAGAACCAGAGGACGGTCGCCGATATGCTGGTAAACAGCCGTTTGCCCGAGACCTACCAGTGGCTCGTCGTGCCGGAACAGAGATCGCCGGAGGCGGAGGTAACCCTGCAGACGATCCGGCTTTCCGGCCAGGGGAGCCTCGCCGCACGGGCCGGCAGGAAACTCAGGAGCGACGAGCTTCTCATCACGAGCCTCGCAGGCACCAGACTGCGCATGGAGCTCGACAGAATCCCGCTCTGGCGCGGCAACCACGTTTCGGTCAGACAGCTCGCCGAGGATTTCGCCCGCTATCTCTATCTTCCGCGTCTCGCGGATCCTTCGGTGCTGACAGCCGCAATACAGGACGGCGCGTCACTCTTGACATGGGAAACCGAGACGTTCGCTTTCGCGGACGATTATGATGATGCGACCGGGAGATATCGCGGTGTGCGGGTCGGCCAGGCGATCAATCTTCCCGATGCCGATGCCCGGGGTGTCGTGGTGAAACCGGATGCAGCCCGCATACAGCTCGATGCGGAAAAAACGCATTCAATCGGCGGAACACCGGGGATGTTATCCGGATCTTCAGCGGGGGTGGAAACTGCATTTCCCGGAAGCGGTGGGAACGGAGGCGTACCGCAGCCGCCCGAACCGGTGAAGCCGACCCGGTTCCATGGTACAGCGGATCTCGATCCGGCCCGCGTCGGCCTGAGCGCAAGCCGTATCGCGGAAGAGGTGATCGCGCATATTTCGGGACTCGTCGGTGCGGAAGTGCGTGTCACTCTGGAAATCGAGGCATCGGTTCCATCGGGGGTTCCCGATACGATTGTGCGCGTGGTGACCGAGAACAGCAGAACACTGAAATTTTCCACGCATGGATTCGAGCGGGAGTAGAAGGAGACTCTTCATCGGCGACGATGACCTGCGAAGATCGTTGACATGTGCCCTGAACCTGTGATCTCTTTGATCCGGGTTGACCGGTATATCGATCCAGGGTCCGCTAGATGCCCCGACACCCCCCCGGCCCTTCAAAACCGCATCGACAGCTGCGTCACCTCCGGTTCAGGATCGAAGGTCTCTCTTACGAGATACCGGTCGTCGATATCGTCGACGAATTTCGACCATGCGCTCTCTCCTGTCACTCCGTAACGCGACCTCCTCATGGCCGCGGTGCAGATGAGCCGCTCCCTCGCTCTCGTGATTCCCACATAGAAAAGCCGCCGTTCTTCGTCGATGTCGGCGCATTCTCCCCGCTCGTCCCGGAGAGGAAGCACCCCTTCATTGACTCCGGCGATGATGACCACCGGGAATTCGAGCCCCTTGGAGGCGTGCAGAGTTGACAGGAGCACCGCGTCTCCCTGCGGGCGGCCGAATCCGTTGCGGACGATGTCCGCGTCGCCGCCGAGCGTGAGGGCTTCGATCAGAGATCCGGTATCTGCCGCGAGATCGGCGACCTGCTTAAGGCGTTGTACCGAATCCTCTCCGCTGCATCCCATACGCCCGCCGAGCAGGTTGACGAGATCGCGGGGAGGGCACCGGGGGCCCTGTTCTTTGCATAGGGCGAGCAGGGAGGCGGCGTTTTCAGGCAGGCGGCTCACGAGCTCGGCCCGGATATCCCCGGGCGGGCGGTCGCCGGAATCGCTGTTTTCCGTGAAGCCTATCGATACCTTAAAATAACGGAGGATGGCGGCGAGGGAAAAGAGGTCGGCCGGATCTATGCTGAGCCTGAGTAGCGCGAGTATGGCCGAAACCGCTGGAGAGTAAAGCGACGAGTCCCTTCCGGCGATGCGGAAGGCGATACCTCCGCGTACGAGGCTGCGCCCGATGTGCTCCGCCTGCCGGTGGGTCCTGTAGAGCACGGCGATGTCGGAAAATCCGTAACGCTCACTGTTTCCATCCGCGGCTTCGGCGTACCGGTGCGCATCGAGCATGTCTACTCCGCCGACCAGACGGTTGATGGTTTCAGCGATAAAACGGGCTTCCGCGAGCTCGTTGCGTGCGATGGCCAGCCGGATTTTACGCTCATCGGTGCGGATCGCGGAAAAGAGCGCGGGTTGCGTTTCCGCGGCCGAGGAGCGGCTGATGACGCACTTCGCCGCCTCGACCACCGCTTCCGTGGACCGGTAATTCCGGGTGAGCGTAATGTGCCGTGTTTGCGGGAAATCAACCAGGAATTGATTGAAAAAGCGTGGAGTCGCGCCTCGGAATCCGTAGATCGACTGATGGGGGTCACCGATGATGAATATGTTCCCGGAAAGAGCTCCCCACCATCGTATCAGTTCATACTGGGCGCCGTTTATGTCCTGGAATTCGTCGACAAGCAGGTGGCCGAACCGTGTGAGGGATTCCGGCCTCAGCGACCCTGAGGTGATACGCTCGAGCGTTTCGAGCAGCAGGTCGTCGAAATCATACGCCCCGAGAGATGCGAGTTTCCGCTGATACAGAGTGAAGCAATCGAATTCGGTCGCATCGAGCGACTGCTCGAAGGGAATATTGCCTGTTTTCGCCTTCGAGAAGCGGCGGAGCAGTTCGGCCGGCGTGAGGGAAACGTGAATTTCGTCCAGAGTCTCCCGGGCAATCGCGATCGCGGTGGCCTCGTCCACGATGACCGGAGGGTTGTCCGGGGAGTTTTCCCTTAGCAGCCGGAGACATACCCCGTGGAACGTCCCGATGGTGAGCGCCCGCAGCGTAGGCCCCGGAAGAAAGCTCCCGCACCGTTCCCGCATCTCGGCTGCGGCTCTGTTGGTGAAGGTCACAGCGGTGACTGCGGCGGGAGAAACGTGCAACTCATTGACCAGATGACAGATGCGATCCACGAGGGTGCGGGTTTTTCCGGTGCCTGGTCCGGCAACGACCATCACGGTTCCTTCTCCCGCGGTAACCGCACAAAGCTGGTGTTCGTCGGGCGCTCCTGAACGCGCTTCCGGAGCATCACCGGACGGGGCACGCCCTTGTGTGTCCAGTCGTTCCACAGTGGCTTTTCGAACGGATCGGGCTGAGGGCGTGGAGAGGATCTCGTCACCGAAGAGCGTTGTCTGGCCTGCGAACACGTCCCGTTCCGTTTCGGAAAACATTTCGATCGTGCCGTATTCCCCATCGTACCCCGGAGAAAGGCGAATTTCACCCGCCCGGACGCGGCGCACTCCTTCGGCAATGACGGCGCCTGAGACGGATGCGATGTCGCTGATGGAAACGGATCTGAGAATGGATAACTCGGGGCCGAGTTTTTCGAGCATCGCCGCGCGGCAGGCCTCGACCCTTCCGCTTGCCGAACCGCATCCGAGGCTTGCGGCAATGACTGAGGACAGAGGAACGATGCTGATGAATTCGCGTTTACCGGCGGGAATGAAACCCGCGGGGCGGTCTGCAAGCGCCTCCGTTCGGTGCAGCACTCCGACCGTTACCTTACGGCCGCATACCGGACAGATTCCGCCCGCGGCAACGGTATCCGCGGGTTCCCACCTGATCGCGCAGGAACGGTGGCCGTCCAGGTGATATTTCCCCTCCTCGGGAAAAAACTCTATAGTTCCCGTGAACGCGGACCGGTCGTTGTTTCTGAGTGCGGCAAACAG
>CAZGVZ010000207.1:0-7288 GCA_964529145.1 uncultured Fibrobacteraceae bacterium
ATCGCTGAGCGTATCTATCTTTTTCTGGGTGGTATTGACGAGGTCGCGTCCCTTGTCGATGGATTCAATGCGAATTTCCATATCGGAAACAACGGTATCGATCGTGGTAATTCTCGAATCGATGTGCTCGATCTTGTTCGTTCTACGGTTGATCTGCTCCATTTCGGCCCGCAAGTGTTCCAGATCCTTTTCGACTGTCCCCAACTGCTGCTCCGCGCCTGTTATCTCCGTACGGTACGTCTCGATCCGTTTCAGTGTTTCGGAAATCATCTCGAACACCTTTTCGAAGCGCTGACGGTGGTCATTGACTGAAGCATCCATTTCGGAGACTTCCTTCTGGAATCCATCGACATTATTCCTGGCCAGTGAAACCAGTTCGTCCAGGTCCTTGCGCATCGACACGATTTTATTCTCTTCCTTCAGCAAGATCTGTTTTTCATCTGTCAATCTTTCCATCATGTTCTTGGCTTCGAGAGACTGAACCGATATCGCGGAAAGCTGCGTCGAAACGTCCTCCACGATTTTCTGTTCCTTACTGAGACTCTGGATTTTCATATTGATATCACCGAGAAGGTAATTGAGCTGGTCGAGACGTTTTTCCGTTTTATCGATCATCGCCTTGCGCTGCAGCTGAGATTCGATTCTTTCATCGATTTCGGAAACCATTTTTCCGAGGTTCTCTATCTTCTTTTCCACTTCGCTGAGAATCAGTGCCTTTTCCTCGGTCTGACGGATTCTTTCGCTCGTTGTATTCGAGAGAAGCTTGAGTTCCTCGATGCCCGCGGCAACCGACTCAACCTCCTGTTCATGATGGCTGAGGTCCTTGATTTTTTCCTGGAGGGAATCGATTTTCTCGAAATAGTTCTCGACCTGTCGGTTGCTCGATTCTATCAACTCTCTTTGACCATGCAGGGCCTCTTCCTTGCGGAAGGTATCGTCGATGAGTTCACGCAGGTCACTTACGCGGGTTTCGTACTCCGCGATCTCCTTTTCCTTTCCAACCGCGATTTCAATCCTTGAATCGATCTCATCTATCTGCCCCTCGATACTCTTGAGCCGCTCGCTCATTGCGTCAACGGTCTGCCATTCCTGAGTCACTTCCTCGATCTTGATCCGAGTCTTGTCAGCCGCTTTTTCGTACTCGAGAACCTGATTCCGCGTATTCTCGATGAACTGCTGGTGCTTGGTTATAGTGTTGAGGATGGCATCGGTATTTTTAGCAACTGTATGAATGTCATGAACCTTTTCGCTTATCTGATCGATATCCCTGCTGTGCCTTTGGAACTCGACAAGCTTTGTGTCGAAATTGGCATCGAGCTGTCGTATGTCCTCGATCTTCTTGGCGATCTGATCCTTCAGAAGCTCGAATCTCCTGATTTCATCTATTGAATTCTGGCTTTGCTGAAGCATCGATTCGATTCGTGAGATGTTTTTTTCCGTTTTTTCGAGAGAAGAGAGCTTACTCTGAAGCTGTTTGAGATCCGCGTCGATCCTCCATGTAAGCGAGTTGAGTCTTCCGGCTTCTTCATTGGCCTTATCAACGACTATCCGCTGGTTTTCAAGCGACTTGATTTTGGTTTTTACATATTCTGAAAGGCTGTTGAGGTTGTCGACTCGTTCCTTGATTATACGGAACTGTCCCACTTCACGATCCAGGTCCGCGATTTTCGCCCTCACTGCTTCCGCGTTGGAGTTTACAGCCTCGAGCTCATGCTGGGCTTTTCCTGCGGACTCGGAAAACGTAATCAACCGGGCATCCATACGGTCGACTGCTTCCATCACTTTTTTTTGACGTTCCTCGATCACAGCCATGGCCCTGAGGGCATCATTTACAGCCGAGCCTCCTCCGGCAGCGAGTTTCTCGAGTACTTTTTCGACTTTACCGCTCAATTCGTCAATGTACTCGGCCCCCCCCGTTATCCTTGCGACCGCTTCTTCGATTTTCTGGATTCTCGTTTCCACCGATACAGTCTGTTTCTGAACCGCTTCAAGCTTGTCGACATCGCGCGAAGCCTGATCGATTCTGCTTTTGACCAGACTGAAATCCCGCCTCATGTCGCTCATGCTGCCTTTGAGATCCTCGACAAGGGACCGATCGGCCTGCACTTCAGAGCGCTCCTTTTCAGCAGTTGCAAGAAGGGAATGGAGGTCGGCCTTTTCGTTACGAACATTCCTGATGATATCCTGGATTTCCGTCAGATGCTGCTCTATGGTATCCGCCAACTCCTGGGGGTTCTTGTATTCCTTTTTCTTGAACATCATAAGAATAGCTCCTGTTCGGGACAAGTCGTTTCCCTTGTAATTTTCCAGAGATCGTCGTTCTTTTCGAAAAACAGTTTCTTTCCGTTTCTGACTTTATTGAGATTGGTCTCATATTCCTGCATGAATTTTACTATTACGACTGATTCGGCGAAATCGGTCAGCCGGATATTGTTTACCGATATCGATATGGTATCATACAATTCGAACGTACGCAACTTGCGTTCTTTCCATTCGCTCCAGCCCATTCCCTGCGCACTGAATCGCAAAGTGTCGTAAAAAGTCTGGTAATCGGAAATGTCCTTCGCCTCCCAGGCATCTTTCCAATTATTGACGAGTGTATTGAATTGAGACGTTATGGTCCTGTATTTCCCGACGATTTCACGATGCCGCATCTCACAGCGAGTGAAGTCGGGTACAGATGCCGGATGGATCAATTCGGGATTGAAAAGAATCACGACCGGAGTTCCGATTCCGCTTTTTAGAAATGTCGAAAGGTCCGTGAGGTCTTCATTTCTCATCTCTATGCACCCCCGGGTTTCGAGGGGTAGAGAATCGGGATCGGTACCATGGATCCAGATTCCCTGGCCGGTTCTTCCGGCACGACGGTCGTCCTCGTTTGGATAATCCAAAACGTACGCAAGTGGGCCGTAGATCGTCGACAATTCGCTCCGTTCCTTACGTCCTATTATGCAGTAGTGGCCTTCCGGAGTCCTCCTGTCACCGGCGATCATTTTCTGTCCTTCCTGCTCACCTATCGCGATATCGTATTTTCTTACAACCCTCCAAATGCCGCTCTGGTTTTGAAGCACATATATTTCTTTTACCGCCTTGTTCGCCACGAGAATGAAATATCCCGTGCTGTCGGTGAATGAATGCATCGGGTATGTCAGGATTTCGGGTTTAGCCGCGACTACCGGCTGCGTATCGGACCGCAGCACTGCCCCGGTAGACGATACCTCATCTTTCATCTTTTCAGGACTCTTTTCGGTTTCGACCGCGACACGCGGCACCGGTTTTTCAAGGTCGACACTTTTTTCGGGCAATTCTTCCGTGTAGTGCCGAACAATTCCGAATATTGACCATATCAATGCAACAATCGCAGCTACGATGAAGGTGATGATTGTTTTCCCGAAAAATCGACCAATCGGGATCCGCTTCCGACCGGGGGACCGCGCATAAGCCTGAGCGATTTCCTGCGCATTCTTCCATGTCTTTAAGGTAAATTGTGCATTCTTAATGAAATATAGAATATTTTTCTTGAGATTCTGCAGCATGATGCCTGGAGTAGATCCTTCCTCAACCGCAATATAGAGAATTAACGAAAACTCATGCTTGTAATCCGTTTCAGAAAAATTCCATTCGCCTGGTCATGAATCTTTTATTGATTGCAGCCGGTTTCCTGAGGTGGTAGAGAACCAAGCGTTGCTCTTCACAGCCGTTGTGTTCCGAAGCACGAACACGCGCAAGGGGGCACCTACGGTCGGTACACACTTTAAGACGGTGAATACAGAACGGGTTTCAAGCCATCTCTAATCCCTTTTCCCATTTCATTTTAAAGAGAAAGGAACGCAAGGAAATCCGATAAAAGCGCGCAATCCAGAAAATAATTGAACGACTTCACAACTCCAACGAATGCTTCATCATTTCAAATAATTGTATAATTCTATCGCTTATTTGTCCAAAATACCATTCAATATGCTTGAATATTTCTGCTTTTTTGCACAAGCATACCATATTATGGGGCATAGCTATGATGAGCAGCGAGGGGCGATATCGTCGCAGATTGACTTTACAGCCGTTGTCGCGGAAAAAACTTTTGAGTGTGCCCGTAATAAAAAAAGGAGCTGGCGGAAGCTCCTTTTGAGGTGCCGCCTCGCAGAATCGAACTGCGGACACACGGATTTTCAGTCCGTTGCTCTACCGTCTGAGCTAAAGCGGCACATATAATGACATGAGGGTTTTAAAATATAACTTTGGTGGTAAAAGTTCAAGCTCCTTTTATCCTTTTTATCGATTCTTTATCTACCCTGAACAACTCCGCTGAATCAAAATATTTTCTTAAATTCAAGATATCGTGGAAATGCTCTATTGAATCTTCCGGCTGCTTACTCATGATTCCGATATCTATCATATTATAAACAATATTGCCGAAATCATCGGTGTTCTGAATACCCCAATACAACAGCACACTGCGCGCCATAGGTCCAAACTGCTTTTGCGAAAACAGGAGAAGCCCTTTTGTCAGCTCCTGCCCCGTGACATGCCTTTTCTCGCCGATGCTCGTCAGGTAAAACTCCATACCATTGAGCACGAATTCATAAGCTCCTATCCGATAACGGGTATCTCGCCCGGAACCGATGAGCTCGATCCTTATCTTTTCCAATATCTGTGAGGTAGTCATGATTTCACCTTCAACCAAGGACCGCGGCTAAATCGCTATCGTTTACATATCAGCGTGAAAATAACTTTGGGCATCGGATTGGAGAGAGCACCTGTGATAATCGTGTTCATTTCCACCCCCGGATACCGCGTTTATCCGTTTGATTCGAAGCTCTTTTCCCCTTTTCCGGGCAAATTGATTTTTGATATATAGATACCACCCGGCTCGACCGGATCCGGTACGCGTATATCTACCAGATGACATCCAGGCTGATTTGTAAAACGCGTTTCGAAGAGTGCACGGTAGTACTCCACTTCCGCAAAAAACCGCGCCCTGTCCTCCTCAGGGACACCATTCACCGAAGGTGTTATGATGGTCGCAGGATTGACAAATGTGTTCCCTTTTTTCATTCTGTAATCGAGGTGTGGGCCGGTTGCGAGCCCTGTGGCCCCGACTTTTCCCAGCACGTCGCCCTGTTTGACATACAGGCCCGGGTGAATATTACGCCCGATAGATTGAAGATGACCATAATAGGTCTGAAAGGCGCCGCCATGAGTAAGGATTACAATTTTGCCGTAATCTCCCTTGTTTCCGGAAAATTGTACTTTGCCATCCGCCGCGGCATGAACCGCTGTTCCGTAGGGTGCGGCATAATCGATTCCCAGATGAGGGCGAACAATTCCTAAAATTGGATGTTTTCTTTTGTAGGTGAATCCGGAAGAAACTCTGGAATACCGCAGCGGTGCTTTTAAGAACTGTTTTTGAACCGCATTACCGTGATCGTCATAATAGCGTACTCTGTTCTTATTGTCGATAAAACCGATTGCGTTGAATTCTTTCCTGTTTCCCAGTGTATATCTTGCGGCAAGAATGTCTCCGTAACCGGCAAACCGTCCATCGACCATCTTCTTTTCAAGAACGATCTGGAAGGCATCTCCTTTTCGGGGGTCCAGAAAAAAGTTAATATCCCAGGCAAAGATATCCGCAAATGCTGCAGTGATCTGATCGCTCACTCCGAATTCGTACATCGCTTCTGAAAGCGATGTTTCGAGGAATCCATTAACCACGCAGGTATACAACGAAACCGGCAGTTCACTCTTTTCGGCATAGAGACAGCTGTCGCTGTCTGTAAGCGAATATTTCTCTTGAAGGCCCTTGAAGAGATCGATGGTCCGGAACGAATTATCGGTATTTTTTCTGATGACGATCGAATCTCCAGGAAACAATGTCGTTAAATCGAGTTTTTTGAAACCATCGAGTATGAAGGTTATCTCCCGCATCTCCAGTTTGAAGGATCCTAAAATACTGTAAAAAGAATCTCCTGGTTTGACGATATGGACCAGGGGCTTCGGCTCACGCTCCCTCAACTGGTGCACAAGCTTCTGACCCGGAACAGAATACGAATTTAATTCGGGAACTATGGATGCGTGCTGAACGGCCTCGGTTTTCGAGGCTGGATGGAGCAATAACGTTTTAACCGCATAAAGACCGAAAACCGATAAACAAAAAAGACGGATAAGCGGGAACCTTCGCTTTTTCCGTCTGTATCGATAGGAATCAACCAACACGGCTAAAAGCCGTGGTCTGGCTTGAGCGGGCTAAGCGGTATAATGAAAACAGTGCGAAGCACTGGACTCCATACGCTTGAAGAATAGCAATGATATAGCCCGCGAAAAGACAGCCGGGCGTCCTGCGCCCGAGGTTGCTGTCCTGCCCCACGGCCGCAGGCCGTGGTCCCCTTGCTGAAAATCCCATAGGGATCACATTGTCCTCTCTTACCAAGGCAGGTAATGGCTCGACTTATAATGTGACATCACTCGCTGAATCAGGGAATCCGCACCATCTGTGATGGATTTTTACCGGGTTTAAGATTCAGCTGTTTGGTGATCTCCTTACCACCCTTGACAAACTTTAATGTCTGGATACCCGCAGGTATGTTCAACTCGGAAACGTTCGTCTTTCCGATCATCTTATCGCCGAGGAACACATCGGCGACAGGGGGGATCGATGCAATGAAAATCAGTGCTGAACCCCCACCTTGACTTGCCGTGGGGGTCGAACGACCGGTCGAGAGAGCGGGTGTCGCAGCTGCGGTGGTTCTTGATGGCGTTGTGGTTCTGGCAGTCGGTGCGGGTTCATCTGCCTCGGCATCGAAGGTGAAATCATCCTCTTCGTCACCGGCCTCGTCGATATCCGCGAAAGGATCATCCTCTTCCGCGACTGGGGGAGGGGGTGGTGTCGATCTTTTGGGAGTCGTATGAACCACCGGCGCGGGCTCCGGTTTCCTTTCAACGGTTTTTTCCGGGGGTGGAGGAGGCGGGGGTGCGGTGACTACCGGTGATTCCTTTTCAAGCGAGAAAGACTCGTTTGCAGTTCCGCCGGTGAATTCAAAGGATTTTGTCGCCTCTTTATACCCTGGTCGCGATATCTGGATATTCACCGTTCCAAAATTCGGCTTCTCCCAGGTAAATGGTGTCGTCCCCATTTTTCTGCCGTTTATAGTAACCGATGCACCTGACGGTTGCGACGTTACGACGATTTGGTTTTTGGTCGCGGGCGTTGTCTCAGGTCTTGGCGCAGGTCTGGAAGCGGCTGCCGGGGACCTTCTGGCCGGAGGTCTCGGTGTTGTTCGCCTTACCACAGGCT
>CAZGVZ010000208.1:0-7251 GCA_964529145.1 uncultured Fibrobacteraceae bacterium
CCCTCGATCGGTACCATTGGACGGTAAAAAACCGTTGTCGCCAAGCGCCTTTATGACTCCACGCAATAAAAAGCTGTTTTGAAAACAAATACAATAAATTCTTCCGTTTTCTTGAATTGAACAAAGCATTTTCTTCTCTTTTAACTTACCAATAATATGGGAAATGTCAGACGGGTGTTTAGCAGGGAAAATTGCCTTGATGTCATGAGCCTTTACCATTTGTTTTTCGATGGCTTTTTTCAAGACCAGGTATTCATCAGGAGTAATCATTTTTCTTTCTGCCGCATAATTGACAGAAGGCATTAAAATCACTTTTTGAAGTAATTTATAATCAAGCAACTGGTCTATTTTATTTATTTCAGATTTTAAACCGGATAATACATATCGACACCACGTGAGGACATCTTCCCTTTTACCTGAATCTGCCGTGGAAAGGTATCTGTAATACTCATTCCTGTCGGAGCAGAATACTGCGGAAGGGTTGATTATTCTACCCAGATTGACTTGAAATCCGGCTTTTACCAGGGCTGCATAGGTAAAAAGACGCACCGTCCTTCCGTTGCCGTTGGAAAACGGGTGTATCCAGACAAATCTATGGTGAGAAATGGCAATTTTTAACAAATCATATTTTGGCGCATCTTCGTTATTTATGAAGTCATAAAGTTCATCCATATGCCATTGGACGTCATCCGGTGACGGCGGCACATGACTGGAGCCCTTTATCCTGACAGATGCTTGGCGATAAATCCCGGGTGTAAGATCTCCTTCACCATTCGGAGGGGGAGGCAGATTATCTACGGCTAATCGATGTAATTCACCGACAAAATCTCTATTGAACGATGTTTTCAGAGTGTTATCATCAATAAAATCCAGTGCTTTTTCCATATTTAAAATTTCAAGAACATTCGTTTCAGGAGAAGCGTCTTTGTGGATTTTGTATTCAATATATTCAGCAATAGTAGTATGATTTCCTTCGATTCTCGCTGAACCGATGCTTTCAAGCGTATGAAAGATGCTTTTTAGCTGAAAGAATATTTGAGGTATTGTCGAGCCGCCCAATTTTTTTTTCCTTAAATAATCAAGCTCAATAATCAAGTCGGTCAAAGAAGAAGAAAAGTCAGGGAAGAACAATTCCAATTTGATATCAGGCGAGCTCATATTTGGTAATTCTTCAATTATTTAATTGGTTTATTCTGTCATAACCCATTTAAATATAATTTGATATCAATTAATTTTTCAAATAGTTATATTCAATATGTTGTTTTAATACTTGGTATAAATAATTTTTTCTTTTTTGGCCTTGCGCTGATGAAAGTGGCCGGAAGAGAATAGGACGAGCCTGTCACCAGAGCAAATTCCCGCTGCCCGGACGACCTGGTTTCCCGCATTCGCAAGCCCAATCTCTCCGTTCTTAAGATATCGTGGTTTTTTATATGCGGGATTCTGCGGGCGGGGCAAATCGAAATACCGGCAAATAGGCCAGGCAGAGAATATTGGGGGAGAGCGACAGTAAAACGTCTCTGCCGATGTCGGAGGTTTACACCGTTGGCATTTTTTGGTTTCTTTAAGCGCCTGGTGCTTCCTCCGGGCACCGGACTCCTCCTTTTTCAATACTATTGTGATTATTGGCCTGTCTTAATTTGTTAATCTCCAGAGCACATTCTGAAGGCGCGCGACACGACACAGGGGCAAATGACGCGGTGGAACGATATAGATTTACACACTCGCTCCTCATGGAATTATTTTCGGATATATGGACGTACGCCGCGAAAAAGGAATGCGGCGGACCGCACCGCTCACCCAATAATGACAAGCCGGATAACCTGCCGCAAGGATAGCTATCATGGAGAATAAGATTCTCGGTTCGGTGGAGGTACTTCTTTCGACCTACAACGGTTCCAGTCACATCGATGAACAGATGGAGTCGCTCTGCAGACAGACCCATACCGGTTTCAGGTTGATCACCAGGGATGACGGATCGCGAGACGACACGATCGCCAGGGTAGACTCCTATGGAGACCGGCTCCAAATAGTGAGGATCGATGCCAACCGCGAGGAAAACCTGGGCGCGATGAGAAGCTACGATCGGCTCCTCCGCCATAGTACCGCAGATATCGTCATGTTCTGCGACCAGGACGACATCTGGAACGATGAGAAGATCGAACGTGTGGTGGCTCACCTGACGGAACGGCAGGAGCGATACGGAGGGATACCGCTGCTCGGTTTTTCCGATCTGATTCTGATGGACAATTGTACCGCCAGGAACGGCCGGTCTTTCATGGATCTGCATGGGATCAACGTGGACAGCCTCGATGATCCGTACTATCTGGTTTTCCACAATCCCGCGCCGGGCTGTTCCATGGTCTTCAACCGCGCCCTAGTAGCCTCAACTCCTCCGTGTACCGGCGATACCTATATGCATGACTGGTGGTTGAGCATCGTGGCGGGGCTGAAGGGAAAGCTTTTTCTAATTCCCGAGCCGCTGGTCCGCTACCGTCTCCACGCTTCCAATGCGATCGGCATCGTCGAGGACCGGCCGCTTCCGGCACTACTGTCCATTTGCACCATGCTGAATCCCAGGAAACTCTTTCAGGTCCTCGCCTATTACGATATAAATCTGCGGCAGGGCGAAGCGGCATTCAGGGCCTGCGGAACACGATTCTCACCCGTTCTCTTCTGGACCAAACTTTTTTTCGGCAGGTATGTCGCGCCCCAGGCCGCGCGTATCTCAGGAAAAATGTCCCGTTTCTGCTGGAAAGCCAGGAGCCGCGATTACATCTGATCCCGGTTCCATTTTTCCGGGGCACGTCGATCGACATCGAGTCCACTTGTCACCGGAGACCGGTAGCGACTCCCTGCCTGCCTGAACGCACCTGAAGAAAAAAAGCCCCCGCCCGTAAAGGGCGGAGACTTCGATTTCCGCGTTTGGTCCGTTCGTCAGGGAATCGAAACCGTCGTCGCCGAATAAGCGGGAAGCGTGATCTTCGTACCATTGCTCACAATGATTTCTTCCGTCGCGTACCCCTTTGCGGCATTATCGGGCCTGAGCTGCCTAAGGGTTCCATTCCCGGTGAAGCCCGGGATCGAAATGGTCACGATCGCCTTGGTTTCCGCCTGCTTGTTGATGACCATCAGACACTTCTTTCCAGAGTTCTCTGTCAGATAACAGGCGACGTTTTCATTACTGCTTTGTGATTTGACCATTTTTCCCCGGAGGCTCTCCGAAGCGAGTTTGAAGGCCCAGTACGAAGGCCTCGGTACATTGTCGCCGTCGGGTGCGCCGGTACGCGACAGGTACCCGTAATCTCCGCCCTGTTCGGTGATATCGTTGTGGATATCCCAGTAGGAGGCCTGCTCGATGTTCCACTTCGCGAGCGTTCCGAGATAGTCCGCCACGAAAAGCCCGTTCACTATCGAAAGTGTCTGGGGCCCCGGTTTGAAATCCACGGAGTTCCACTCCGTCAGCCATATCTCGTACTTTTTACCACGTGTTCCATACTCCTCGAGCTGTTTTCTCACCCCGGGAATGATGTCGTCGAGACTCATCGCCGCGGAGAGCAGGGCCGCGTCGTTCTCTTCACCCGCGTGCTGCGGATAGTGGTGGACATTCACTCCGTCCGCCAGATCTTTGGTGTGTTCGAACACCTCCCGGTTCCAGTCGCCTTCGAGCACCCATACCACCGTGACCAGGATCGAGGGGTCCACAGCCTTCATCTGCCTGATGAATTCAACGGCCCGCTTACCGTAATCGTCGCCGGTGGTCACGTTGGCATGCCAGCTGCCGTACAGCTCGTTCCCCACCTCCCAGTACTTGACGTTCTTTTTCAGGTCGATGTTGACGTGCTTTACCCATGCCGCGGCCTCCTCCGGAGTGCCTTTCCCGAAGTTGACCGTGATCATAGCGGTGTTCCCGGTCTTCTCGCAGAACTCGAGGAACTCGTCGGTATCGATCATCCAGTCCTTCTTGTCGAGCACTTCCTTCCAGTGGTCGTCATCCGCCCTCAGGCCTCCCGGATACCTCAGGACGCCGTGCCTGAGCGGTTTCACCTGTTCGGCGGTCGCGGGCTTGAGCATGTCGCCGTCCCAGAGCGCGGCGTTGATGCCGAAAATGCCGTCGTTGATCTTCCCGGTGAGCACCTCAGAGAAATTTCCGGAGATCGTCACGTCGACCCGCTCCGCTGCCTTCGCCCTCTTGACATCTCGTTCATTAGTCAACCTTACGTTGTCGATCCTGAATGTTCCCGACGTACCTTCGCCCGAAGGTTTGAAATCGATCGACTGTATGTCCTCCATGTCGAATTTTCCGTTCTGGACCGCATCCGGCGGTTGCCAGTAAGGAAATTTGTAGAACGCCTTGAACGGTACCAGAACCTCGTGCCACCCTTTGGGGCAACCCGCGCTGGCGATGAACACCTCTCCGCCCGCATCGTTGACCTGGACGTTGATACCCTGATAGGGTTTGTCTGTCTGCATCTCGAATTTGATGCCCCAGTGCTTCGACCAGTCCCGCTTATCCATAGGCTCGTTATTCTGTTTGAATCGGTACACCGCATCGCACCAGTCATTGAGCTTGAAGGTGATCGAGATCGCCTTTTCACCGCCAGCGTTCGCTCCGCTCTTTACCAGTTCGAGGGAAACGTCGGATTTTGGTCCGTGCGCGGCTTCCCATGTGGAGACATCGGAGCCTTGCTCGAAATCGAGGAGCATGACGTCAGGCCGGTCCGAGATGAACTTTGCCCAGTATTCTTCGGGATCTATGTATCCGGGGATCTCCTCGATGATCGCCAGCTGATCCACATAAAACGCCACCGGAACACCGGGCTGGAGCCGATTTTCCTCTTTGTTGTTCGAAAATCTTATTTCATTGATCTGGTTCCACTTTATGTCACCGACCACTTCGGCCTTCTTCGATTCATCCCAGTACTTCCCGACATCCTGGAAACGGCGTACCGGAATCATAAAATATTTCCACACGGTATCGATCTTCCCGAAATCTCCGATCGCGATCTTGGTCTGGACCTTCATGCCGTCCGATTCGTCGTCGAGAAGGCCGAGGTAGATCGCGTTCACCCCCGGCGCGCCTTTGGCCCAAAAGGCGATACCCGCCGCCTTCGCCTTCTTTTCCGGCTCAAGGCTGAAGCTCTTGCCCGCTCCCATGGCTACGGTAATGCCCGAATAATCATTATTGTCAAGATAGCAGGCCAGCATCCCCTTATCTCCCGCGGGGGTGCTCGGGATCACCTTGTGTGCGGTCTTGCCGCCGTACACGTAAACGAACCCCCCTGCGGGGACTTCGTCGCCGAAGATGATCCTTTTCTCCGTAACCGCGGGTTTCTCCGCGAGCGGCGGAGGCTCGATCTTGTCTTCCCGTTCGTCCCAGTACTCCTCCTCCACCTCCTCTTTGGCCTCGTACACATCCTTGGCGATGAAGATGTCGTCGACCCAGGCGGTGAACTCAGGGTTGTCCGCCTTCTTTATTTCTAGACGGAACTCAGATACCATTTCCCAGGAAAACCGCTCGGGGACCTCAACCCTCTTTTTGGGGTCCCAATAGACGCCCCTCTTGCCGAAATCGGCCAGAGGAATCGAAACCTGCTTCCATTCGCTGGAAATTCCGCCATAATTCTGGATCGGAAGCCGTACTACAGTCTTCTTACCGTCGCTGTTCTCCTCGTCGACCAGGGCGGCCCACGCGATCTCCCCCCCGTTTTTGCCCTTGATCCAGAACTGCAACGCACCGGTGCCATAATACGGCCGCAGGTCATAGAGAAGATTGTACAGGCACACCGATCCACCCGAATAATCGTTCGCTTCGAGATCGAACTGGATGGACACTTCTCCGTTTTTCCCCGATTCCTCGGGAATGAACACGTTCGACTGATCCGGGTACCAGTAGGGGTACCCACCAGAGATGAAATCCTCGTCGAAAAACCGGTATACCACCTTGTCGGATCCCGCGACGACCGTGCCCGTCTGGCTGTCTTCGGTTTCCGATTTGAGCGGCTTGAGCTGCAAACCGCAGCCAGCCGTCAGAACGGCCACCGTTCCGAACAAAAGAACTCTGAGGCTTTTTTTCATATTTTCCGTTCCTTTTCTACGAACGCCCAATCGAAATTCCCCTTGTCGAAACGAGCGTTCGAACTCGAAATACTCCTGCTTCCGTGGCAGGGTGAAAAAGCACCGTGGCCTGTTTAGAAATCGACCGTGAGGAACAGTTCGGTCTGCCATACGGTGAAATCGTTCTCTTCCATGAGCGCGTCGATTTCCTCTACGTCGCTCCCGAACTCCGCTCCGATCTGGCCGAAACGACCCGTAAGCACGCTCGTTTCGCTGACCTTGTATTCAAGTCCGGCAGCCCAGTGCCGCTGAGTGACAGTGGAGGTGCTCGCTGCCGGATCGGTGGCCGCGGTCCAGGTGACGCCCGACTTGTTGACGATGTGCTGCAGGCCGCCGAGCAGCGCGAACCTTTTCCAGAAATTGTAGTACAGGCCCAGGTTGAGCATGGTGTTGTTCTTCTCGAATTTGGATACGTTCGTTTCCGGCGAGACCACGGGACCCGGGTTGTCCGCGTTCTCCATCCGCAACGCCGCGCTCACCCTGAAGGAATTGAGCGCCTTGACCCATGCCGCGATATCGAGGCTCATGCCGCCGCACACCTGCAGGTAATTGGTCTTCGCAGAGGCGTTCTCCCCTGCCTCGACTTCCTTGAGAGACGCGAGAGATCCGCCCATGTCGATTGCGCCGTCAAGAAACCTGGCTCTCACGTCACCCTTGATCCCTGCCCGGTTGGGCGTGGCGGGACCATAGGGAAACACGAGCTGAAGCATCGGATCGAGCGTCGCGAAGCTCTTGCCTGTCGAGGTGTCCGCGAGCGCTTCCTCGATCTCGTCCCTGGTGAGAACAGCGGTGAGGTACGATATTTTCCTGTGCGGTTCCTTGTTCCAATCGTTGGACGAGGAAGGAGAGAATTTGAAGACGTAATCATAGAGCGCGTCATAGGTGGTGTAGAGCGCCCCTCCGCGGCCGAAATCGTTCTCCACGTTCATTATACGCTGACCCAGGAACGTGGGGCTCTGCGCCATTTCGTTGATGTAGTCGGGGTCGTTGAACATGTACCCGGCCTTAAGTTCGATCGAGCCCGCGTCGCCGATTTTCATCCCTGCCTTCACCGAGAGGTCGAGGGCGGTTCCGTTGACCCTGGTATCTTTCAGGGTACTGTCGGGATGCGCGGAATCCGCGGGGTTCGGTGTG
>CAZGVZ010000209.1:0-6789 GCA_964529145.1 uncultured Fibrobacteraceae bacterium
GCGAGGACCGGCTTTCGGAATACAGAAAAAACAACATCGCTTTCATTTTCCAGTCCTTCAACCTTATACCTGTGTTGTCGGTGCGCGAAAACGTGGAACTTCCGCTCGTGATCGGTCGCACCTGTTCGAAGGCGCGCATGCGCGAACGGGCGATGAATATCATCGATGCGGTTGGCCTGCATGAGATGTCCGACAGGCTCCCGAGGGAACTTTCCGGCGGACAGGAACAGAGAGTGGCGATCGCACGCGCACTGGTAAAGGATCCCCTGGTGGTGCTCGCCGACGAGCCCACGGCCAATCTTGATTCGGTCACGGCCGAGAACATCGTTTCCATCATGTACGATCTCAACACGAGGCGCGGGACGACTTTCATTTTTTCCACCCACGACAAGATGGTGGAGAGACACGCGAGACGTATCGTCACCCTGCATGACGGATGCATCGCTTCGGATAACCGGAAGTGAGGCGGAGATGTTGTGGAAAATAGCCATTAGAAACATAATGCGGCACAAGCGCCGCACCATTTTCTCCGGCATCACCATAATGTTCGGGATGGTCTTTTTCATCATGATGGACTCGATGCTGACCGGAATGGACCGTGGCGCCCTCGACAACCTGATCGACCTCTCCACCGCCTCGCTGAAGATATGCACGCGGCAATATATGGAAGAGATGGAAGCCATGCCGCTCAGGCACGGTATCGCAAACGGTGACGAGGTGAAACGGAAGCTGTCGAGATTCGACCGGGTCAGAGGAGTGACTCCCCGCACCCGCTTCCTGGGGCAGCTTTCCATCTACACTGAAACGATGCCTGTTTCCGGGGTGGTCATCGACCCTTTCACCGACACGACCGTATTCGACCTGGACGGCTGCATCGAAGGATCCTACTTCTCCGGAAGTTCAAGGCGTGAGATCGTGTTGGGGAAGAGACTGGCCCGTGACCTCGACCTGAAAGCGGGCGACTGGGTCACGCTCTATTCCCTTACCCGTTACGAGTCGCACAATGCCGACGATTTCCTGATCGTGGGGCTGCTCAACTCGACTGACCCTTCGATCAACAGTTCCACCGTCTACATCACCTACACAGCGGCTGATGATTTCCTTGACCTGGACGGCCTCGTCACAGAGCTCGACGTGGGACTTCACCGGAGGACAAATCTCCCGGACATGAAGAAGGACGCCGAACTGATCGCGGCAGGTTTAACCCCGGAATTCCCGGAACTCAGGATACAAACCTTCATGGAGATGGCCTCCGGCTTCCTGGAGATCGCCAAAACCAAGCGAGCGTTCGGATTCGTCTATCTGTTCGTCATCATGCTGATCGCCTGTATAGGCATCTTCAACTCCGTGCTCATGAGCGTGTACGAGCGGATCAGGGAGGTTGGCGTCATGCGGGCATTGGGATTCACTCCCGGGGAACTCACGTCGCTTTTTCTCCTCGAAGGCTTCATTACCGGGATATTCGGAGCCCTGCTCGGTGTGGCGGGAGGCGTGGCGGTCAACATCGGTCTTGTCTACCACGGATACCCCGTGGACAAAATCTTCGGTTACGATGACATAGGCGATTTTCCCCTGTGGGGAACCATGTACGGGGAGTGGAACATCCCGACTTTCATCATCGTGTTCGTGTTCTGCGTGGCGACCGCAACGCTTGCGGGGCTCATACCCGCGCGAAAAGCGGGAAAAATGGAAATAACCAGGGCATTGCGGTTCGTATGATCGCGCGGATCGGAGGCATATAGTGCGGACTCTTTTGAAACTGGCGATGAGGAACATAGGGCGCAACAGGCGTCGCTCGGCGCTTGCCGTGCTGTCTGTGATGCTGTCGACACTGTTCATCGTGTTCATGTCGGGATTTTTGACAGGCGAAATGGAATCCATGGTGAAGAACTATACCCGTCAGGAGAGCGGACATATAAGGATCACGACACGGGCATTCGATGAGAAATCGAAATTCATGCCCGTCACAGAAAACATGGCCGGATCCGACTCTCTCGTTTCCGCCATCAGGAGCATTCCCGGCGTCTCGGACAGAATCGACATCATCGCGGAAAGATTCACGTTTGGAGTTTTGCTCAACCACCGGGGGAACAGCAAAAACGCTGTTGCAGTGGCGGGCGATCCGGAAACGGAGAGGGAGATTTCTCTTTTCCACAGGGCTCTTCTCCCTGGAGGGCGTTATCTCTCTGAGCATCGGGAAATGATAATGGGAGCGAAGCTCGCCTCCATCCTCGGCCACAGGGTGGGCGATACTGTCAAGGTGATGACGCAGGGAGCCGATTACGCGCTCCACCTCCGTAAATTCATCCTTGTGGGAGTGTTCGAAACGAAAGTGAGCGACATAGATGAAAGAATGTTTCAAATAGGACTCGAAGATGCGCAGGCGCTTCTGAGGGCAGAATCGTCGGTGCAGCAGATTTTCATATTCATAGACAACTACAAAGACGCGGAGAAGGTCTCAGGCATGATCCGCGAGCGGCTCGACGACCGGTCGCTTTCGATCCTGCCCTGGACTCAGGTGGGAACATCCCTCCAATTCATAAAAATGATGCGCGGCGTATTCGCGTTCATGATGATTGTCATCGCGTGCCTGGGAGCTTTCATCATTTCGAACATCATGATGATGGTTGTGCTGGAGAGGCGACGGGAAACAGGAATACTGAAGTCAATGGGATTGAAAAGGCGGGAGATACTGTCGCTTTTTCTCATGGAAGGTACGTTCCTGGGAGTCGCCGGAAGCGCCACGGGAGTCGTACTGGGTGTGGCGCTTATCGGAGCGCTCGGCATCAGGGGAATGGATTTCTCGCGAATCATGTCGCAGATGACCATCCCCATCGACAGTGTCATTTATCCCAGGATCGACCTGTTCTCCCTGGTGGCGATATTCTTCACCGGTGTGGCGGTTTCCGGCCTCATGTCCCTGCTGCCTTCAAGACAGGCCGCAAAGATGAATCCACTGGATGCCATGAGGAGCGTATGACCCCGCATGAAGCGCCGGGCGCTCCCGGTGAATGGTTCGAAGATTTTTACTGATTTAAATTGTTCAAGGAGAATGGATGATGCGACTGTCTGTATTGACCTCGATTCTGCCGGCTGTTCTAGCCGTTCCGGCCTGGTCCTTGACCGGGGAGCAGATACTTGCCCGCATGGATATCAACCGGAACTACACGACGGTTTCCTCGGAAGCGGTGATGGAGATACACGTCGGTAACGAGGTGAGGACCAAGACAATGGTGATAAAGGGAATGAGCGAAGGTAAAAAATCGATCGTGGAGTTCACCAATCCCGAGGACAGGGGCACCAGATATCTCATGCTGGGTGACAATCTATGGATCTACTTTCCTGAAGAAGAGGAGGTAGTGAAAATATCCGGACACATGCTCAAGGAAGGCATGATGGGAAGCGATCTGTCCTATGAGGATGCCCTCGAATCGGATATATTGACAAAAAAATACAGGATAACCCTGGCCGGGGAAGAAAAATGCGCCGAAAAGGAATGTTTCGTGGTCGAACTCGAGGCGATCTCGAGGGACGCTCCCTACCACAGGCGCAGAATGTGGGTCGACAAAGAAAGCTTCGTGGCCTGGAAGGAGGAAATGTACGCCAGAAGCGGAAAGCTCCTCAAGGAAGCGAATGTCCTGGAAGTGAAACTCATCGGCACGCGGTATTACCCTGTGAAGTCGGAAATGGTGAACCGCCTGAGAAAAGACAGCAGGACGATTTTCATAATGGGCGATATCGTTCTCGACGAGCCGATGGACGCCGAAGAGTTCGGCATGAGATACCTGAGGAGGTAGGCGGCGGGCGGGTTTCGCTCCATGGGCCGGGGATGACAATCGTCTTCAACGCTGATCTCTTGAATATAGGTTTGTTGAACTGCAGAGAGGCGTCCCGAATTCCTCCCCTGCCCCGAAAGAAATCATGTGTCGATCTTTTTGCATATACTACACAAAATCAGCCAGGCAATCATGGGCAGTTGCCTGGATGGATCGGACTATGGCCGGCTGGAACATGTGTATTGCATTCCAAGATACCGTCTTACCCACCGGCGGAGCCGGTGATTTCCTGGTTAGACCCCTGGGGGTTGTTCGTCAGATCCTTACCTCAACCGGTATATTATGAAAATCCAGTACAGATATCGATCGTTCCGTAAATTTAACTCTATCTCCCGTTGCGCGTTTGTCGCTTGCTGGTGCGGCGCCGGCGTAGTGTCAGCCACCCCCGGACAAGGGCTCGACTGGTACGGTTCCATGTACACCGACCTGGGTGCGTATCACTCATTCCACAAGGAAAAAAAGGACGCGTTCGATTTTCGCGGCATCACCGTGCTTAACCTGAAATTCCAGAATGCGAATCGTCGTTTCGGAAAAGTTGAAGGTGACGCCGATCTTTACCTCCTTCATGGTGCGTACCCTGGAACGGTCGCTCCAGGTACATCGGCCGGCTTCTTTTCCGCCTTGGACACTCTGGTCAGATTCGGGGGCGGAGCGCCTCTGTGTACCGATGTACGTAAACTCTACCTTTCGGTCTATTTCCCTTTTGCCGATATCACCCTTGGACGGCAGATCATCAACTTCGGCAAAGGTCTTTTTTTCTCACCCATCGACGCGTTTTCCGCGGTCGAGGCATCGGATTTGAATCTGAGGCGCAGGGGAAGCGACATCGGGATGGTCAGGTTTCCCATCGGGGATCTTTCGGGAATCGACCTGGTGGCGGAAGCGCCCTTTAATGGCGGCCCGCACTCCACAGCACTGAAGCTGTACACCACTCTCGAAGGATGGGACCTGAGCTTGGTAGGTATGTATCGAAATGCCGGAAAGAGGAAAGAATCGCACGATGAAACCGTCCTTGGCGCCGCCGTCAAGGGCGACCTGATTGCCGGCATCACCGGTGAGGCGGTGATGAGACACGATAACCGGACAGGGACCGATCGTTTCGAGGGAATGCTGGGTCTCGACTACTCGATAGGCGGCAGGCTTCTGCTTGCAGCGGAGTATCTCCATAACGGAGACGGCATTGCGGAATCGCCATGGGGCGAGCACAACGCCTTCGGTTCGGTACGTTACATCGCCAGCGATATCATGAACCTTTCCGGGAATGTCATTCACGATTTCGAACACGACCTGACGGTCGGCACAGTTCAGTACTTCTACAACATACTACAGAATGTCAATATGACGGCATATGTGAGGGGGTACCGTGGAACCGGTCTTTTCGATGCCGAATATGCGCTCAGGATCGAGGTGGACTTTTGATTCCGGCCGGATCGGAAGTTTACACCGATGGATTTGATCTTGACTACCGCTGATCCCATTCGTGACGCATACGATTCCGCAGAGCTGACATGACTTCTTCCGGCACTTGCTTCCTTCATTACATCACGATATACTTCATCATCCGTTTCCGACAAGAGCCGGTTGTCGGAGTCCGCTCAGTTCACGAAGGTACGCTTCCATCATTGGCGCCTTCGTGAGGATGATAACTATATTATTTCAGTCTTGATTCAACATTTTACACATGGGAGGCACCTGTGAATACCTTTTCGCGAATACTCGTTTCCACACCGCCTGAATCCATCGATGCCGCACTCAGGAACTGGCCTCAGCGCGACTATACCAGTTCACCCTCAGACTGGCGCGACCAGGTGTTTTATTTTCTTTTGATCGACCGCTTTTCAAACGGCCGGGAAAGCCCCGAGGACCTGCTTCCCTTTGACCTGAGCACAGGAGAGGGATTGGAGGCGATACGGCGGATCAGGGGCGCAGCATGGAGGTGGGATCGCTGGCGCTCGTCGGGAGCGGAGCGGTTCCAGGGGGGCACACTGAAAGGGATCGCCTCGAAACTCGGATACCTGCGCGACCTTGGGATCACCACCATCTGGATCAGCCCAGTGTTCAGGCAGCGGGTGGAGCTCAACACGTACCATGGCTACGGGATACAGAATTTCTTCGATATCGATCCGAGGTTCGGCACCCGTCAAGACCTGGTCGATCTCGTCGACGAGGCGCACGGAAAAGATATGCGCGTCGTCCTCGATGTGATATTCAATCATGCGGGAAGCGACTTTCTTTATGACCCAAGCGCAGGGAACAGCCTGCAGCCCCCTTACAGGCAGAGCGGCGGTTATGAACCTATCTGGCCGCGCAATGGCTTCGGGTCCCCCATCTACGATCCCGCTCAACAGCTCTGTTTCGACGATTACATATGGCCGAACGACTTCCAGGAATATCGAAACTTCATGCGCGCCGGGTCGGGAAGCCTCGGCAGCGGCAGCATCGACGATCCGTTCGCGGAGCATAAAAGGACCGATTTTTGCGACCTGCGTAAATTCAATCTTTACTCAGGTGATACCCTTCGTTCGCTCATTCTCTGTTATCATTACTGGATCGCCCTCGCCGACGTCGACGGTTTCAGGATCGACACTTTCAAGCACGTCACCCAGGACCAGGCTCGCACGTTCTGCAACGGAATCAAGGAGTACGCCGAATCGCTCGGCAAGGACAACTTTTTCCTTGTCGCTGAAGTGGCGGGAGGCGACAGCGCCCAGGATCGTTATCTGGACGTCACCGGCCGCAACCTCAACGCATGCCTTGACATAGGAGAGCAGCGGGAGAGAATCTGCGGTGTCGCGAAAGGGCTTGCCACACCGTCAGATTACTTCAATTCGTTCGATTATTACGACCTTGGGATGGGCTCGCACCGCAATTACGGTTCACGGCACATGAGCATCAGCAACGATCACGATCACGTATTCGGCGAAAAAGTCCGTTTCTCGGCGAATGCGTCCAA
>CAZGVZ010000209.1:6799-7219 GCA_964529145.1 uncultured Fibrobacteraceae bacterium
ACGTGCTCGAGGAATTTACCGTGGGCGCAAATATCGGTCTTGCTCTTGAGCTTCAGGGCAATAAAGCCACAGATGACAAAATTAACGCCATACTTGAGGAAGTGGACATGGCAGGCTACGGCAGCCGCCGCCATACAGCTTTTCACGCTGGGTATTCCATGCATCTATTACGGCATGGAGCAGGGTCTGGCAGGCGGTGCGGAACCGGATCAGCGTGGATACTGCGAAAACTGGGGAGGAAACGACGTATTTCTACGCGAAGCGATGTTCGGCCCGGACCATCCGCTCGCGTCGGGATACGACGGTACGCAGGGCGAATCCGATCCCTCCCTGCCCGGCTTCGGCCCGCACGGTACCTCGGGGCGGCACGTGTTCAATCCGCTTCACCCTATCTATACGCGAATCGCGCTCCTCGCCCTG
>CAZGVZ010000210.1:0-4793 GCA_964529145.1 uncultured Fibrobacteraceae bacterium
CTCAAGGGCAGCGTCAGCCCGGCGGGCGCTTCGATCGAGGCCCCGATCGGAACCCATTTCCTGAATACTGCAAACGATTCGACCTACATAAAAACGGCACGCGGGTGGGTGGTGCTGCAATGAAAAGAAAACAATCGTAACCTGGAGCGAATGCGTGGACAACAATCTTCACGGAAGATCTCGAACGGCCGGCTTCCTGAAACCGGCGCTCATCGTGATATGCGCGATATTCGGTGCGGAGTCGAAACCGGCGCTAACGTTCCGTGTTATAGGGGAGCATGCCGCGGATGCGGGTTCGCAGCGGACCGGGGATAACGAGGTGCGGTTTACGGGAAGCGGCTCCGGCATTGTCAAAAAGGACGACAACCTGCTTTTTTTCTTCGGAACGCCGACGGGCGACTTTACGTTAGATGTCTATTGCGCTCTCATCGACGACACCCTTTCCGCCACCGAATGCGGACTCATGATCCGTTCCGATACTGTACCGGATGCATCCTGTATCGCCCTGCTCATCCGGCACGAGCTGGGAATGACGGTCAAATACCGCACGTCACAGGGAAAGAACGTCAAAACGGTCGATATTTCGCCGGTCATTCACAACTATCTGAGAATACGCCGGAGCGGAAACGGTTTTTATCTCTACAGCAAACCCGCACCCGAAGCGCAGTGGATGCAGCTGGGGGCGTCGTACACCTTCAACTGGCCCGCAGCGCTTTGCGCTGGGGTAGTCCATCATTCCGGCGATTCCGGGAGGGTTACCTCCTCCCGCTTCAATGCGATAAGCGGGCTCCCCGGGGAATTTGCAGGCGGCGCTTCGTGCGAACCGGTACTCTACGATTTTGAAAACGGCGTACCGCTCCCCACCCTCGGTTTCCGGGAGATCGACAGATGGGTGCTCGATACAGGCCGGTTTATCCGTTCCAGCCTGCAAACCGACAGTGCCGGTGTCGCCCATATCCTGACTCCTCCCGTTGCAGTTCCGCTCGGCTTCGACACCGTTTCCGCCTCATGGGACCTTTTCTTCGACGGGGATACGGCGCCCCGCCTCCAAGATTACGGGCTGTTCGCTACCGAGGCGCTGTCGCTCAATCACCGGGCGAAAATCACCGCGCCGCGGATCGGGTCCGCCGCGAAAGTGATCTCAGGTGCCGACGATACCCTATACACCGCGGTTTTCGCACTGGACAGCGTGCTGCTCTACGATCGGACCAGGGTTTTCGGCAACGTCACCACAGGCAGGAGTTGCCGTTTGATCAACGGTGCGGCGGTATACGGCGTCATCGCGGAAAACGCTTCATATGCGCCTCCCTCCATACCTGTTTTCGACGTCGATACCGGAACGGTTTCGCCGACGGTTGCCGCGGGCGATTCGCTGGACTGCGTTCCCGGCAGTTACGGGACCCTTACCGCGTATGCCGGGGCGAAGATCCGGTTGATCTGCAATCCCGAAGTCAAGCTTCATCTGGCGGCCGATTCCACACGCCAGACCGGAATCATGGTGCGGACCTCGCTCCAGATCGCCGACCGGTGCACCACGTTCGTGAGCGGCCCGGCGGCGGCCAGGCGCACCATCAGGGTGTATGCCCATCAGTCGGCAAAAATCGACCTCGGCGCGAACCTTAAGCTTTACGGTTATTACCTGGCCCCCAACGCCGAGGTGCGGTTCGTCTCGCGCGGAACGATCATCGACGGTGGGCTTTACGCCAGAAAAATAAGCTTCGAACCGGATGTGGCGGTCACGGTCAACGGCAACATGATCGGCAATGACCGGTGCGTCGCGACGCTACATCCGAAAAACGGAGCAGAGCCGGCCTATTCCATCTCGACGATCATCCACAGCAGCGCATTGCAGGACACGATGGCAGATATCGTGATCACCAGGGATACATCCGTGACCGTGGCTTCCTTCGCGACCGGAGCGCCGACTCCATTCGGGAAATGGCTGTCGCTCAGGGCGGAGATGTTCAGATCGGGAGCGCAGAACCGTCTGAGACTGCTCTATGACAACGGTTCGGGCGCCGTCGAAGCGGTCGACACCCTGGCGCTCGATATGGACACTCTCTCCGGAATCTCCTTCGACCATCGAAAAGCCGACCTCATGGATCCCGTGGCCGCCCGCATCGACAATATCGCGTTTTCATGCGCAGCGGACAGCTGCCCGCCGGTGGTGATTGTCACGCAGCCGGAAGATACCACGGTATACGAAGGCAGGCAGGCCGTTCCGTATGCCAACCAGCCGTCGTATTCCGTCGGTGCCGCAGCGCTTTCCGACAACGGCGCAGTGTTCAGCTGCCGCATCGCCGGAGCGTGCGATACGGCCGAAACCGGTCCAGCGGTGCTGACCGTAGTCGCCTGTGAACCTCCCCAGATCTCCGCCCAGCCGCTCGACGATACCGTGATGCTGGGCCATGCCGCCACCTTTACCGTCACCGCCCAGGGAACCGGACTGTCATATCTCTGGAAACGCAACGACGATTCGATTGGAACCGCTGCCGGACCCTCGTATACCGTGCCCGCGGTCCAACCGTACAACAATCTCGACAGATACAGTGTCGAGGTGACCAACGGCTGTGGTGCAATGTCAAGGAGCCGCGACGCACTGCTCGTGATTCCGGATGCGGGCCCGTGCAGGATAACCGGGCATCCCGCGGGGGACACACTTCTGGAAGGGGACTACTTCCGCACCTCGGTAACGGCGACCTGTGAAGGCGGAACTTTCGTATGGCTGCGGAACGGAGCGGCGCTCGCCGGAGCGACTTCCGCGAATCTCCTCTACGGACCGGTCACGATCGCTGATAACGGCTCCGGATTCGTCTGCATCGCTGCCAACAGCATAACGGCCGACACTTCGGCGACAGCGTACCTGGTGGTGAGATCGCCCAATGCCGCCGGCGGTTCGATCGCGATATCCGGAACGCTGCTCGACGGCAACGGCGATACAATCGGGTCTCCCAATCCCGAATCGTTCGATTTTACCGCGAAACTCTTCACCCGGAAAACCGGTGGGGAGCCGGTCTACATCGAACGGTTCGAAAGCGGGGGAGGGCACGGAGTCTGGGTCGACCACGGCGCCTTCACCGTCACGCTCGGCACGGGAAACGCCAGCGACAGCCTGCAGAAGGTGACCGCTTCGCACAGGGAACTCCATGCGGAACTCCGGGCCGGAAGAAACGGGGGGCTCGAACTGATCGCCCCGCGGCTTCGCCTGACCGCCGCGCCGTACGCCTTTACAGCAGGAGTCAAGGTGGTCTACGGAGAAGGACCTCCGGCTCCCGCGATGAGCGCTCCGGCCGGAACGATGTATGTAGACCGGAGCGACGGGAACGTGACATGGAAACTCGCGAAGAGCGGATGGGTGAAGCTGGATCCGCCGTAGGAACGAAAGCGTGTGACCGGCATCGGGAAACGCCTGTACCGACAATGCCGGTGCCGGAGGGAACTCCCGGATAAACAGGAGCCCGAAGGAGGACCGCAGGTGAGAGTATCATCCGGAAAGGAAGAATGCACGGTAACCGGATTTTCATGCAATATTCATTACAAATAAACACAAGGATCATCAGGAAAATACAGAGATACAGCCATGCCGCACCTGCGGCGCACAAACGGTAACGGATTAATTATGAGAAAAGTTCTTTTACTGACGACGATTCTGGCGGCCATGCAGGTATTGTTTCCGGTATCGGCCGACGGCGCGGTATGGTATGTCGATGCGGACGAACCTCCGGGTCAGGGCGGAACCTCATGGGAGGAAGCCTTCGATGATCTTCAGGACGCCATCGACAGCGCCGAGGCGGGAGATGCGATCTGGGTGGCCGAAGGCGGTTATTATCCGCAGGACAAGGGAGCGGATTCCACGTTTTTCCTTATCGCCGCGAAAGAGAACATCGGCCTTTTCGGGGGGTTCGCCGGAAACGAGACCTCCCTGGAACAACGGGACCCGAAAAGCCGCCCAACAACATTGTCAGGTGATATCGGCGTACCGGGAGACCGGAGCGACAACAGCCGGAAGGTCCTTGTCCTCGATTCCTCAGGATACATCACCATCGACGGGTTTATCGTTTCCGGCGGATACAATCCCTATTATTACTACAGCAGTCCGGGCGCAGGTATCGTCGGAACCGGCCTTCGGAACCGGACTATGATCAGAAACTGCGCAATTCAAGACAATCTGTCTGAATTGGGAAGCCCCGCACTCCACTTCGTGGATTGTGATACCGTATTGGTGGTGAACTGCAGCGTTTCAGGAAATATAACGTATTATCCGTATACTTGGGATACTCCCGGCGGTATGATATCTTTCGACCGCACCGCTTATGGTGAAATCTGCAACAGCATCGTTCGCAACAACTCGGTTTACAATTCTTACCTGGCGACGGGAGTGAACGCGGCGGCATCAAAAGTAACCGTCACCAATGCAACATTCTACGACAATCGTGATTCATCTGTTTCAGGCAGTATAGCCGGGAAAACCTTTTCCATAATCGATGGCAGTGATGTATCTGTCCGGAATTCGATAATCGCCAATCCCGGGCCGGGCAGCCTGGAGATGTATGTGGATTCGACGTCGCGAACCCTTCTGGACCACACCACGCTTCGCGGAGGATATGATTCCATACTTGTGAATAGCGGGGCGGTGGTCGATACGGTCGCTTTCTGGAGCTTCGATCCGCTCTTTATGGATACACTCGATGGAAATCTCAGGCTCTCGGACTCTTCTCCCTGTATCGACCGCGGGACAATGGTCGACACCGCAGGCTGGGGCGGTGATCTCGAAGGACTGCCGCGCATTCACA
>CAZGVZ010000210.1:4803-6641 GCA_964529145.1 uncultured Fibrobacteraceae bacterium
CTGGGTTGTCACGAATTCCAGGGGGCCGTCGTTCCCGATCCGCCGGTGCTGCTCGCGGCACTGGACGACATCGAGATTCCCGCGGGAGGAAGCGTTGCCATAGATCTCAACCGTAAATACAGTGACGGTTCGGGATATTATGTACGCTATGGATTCCGCGACATCACGGAACTGGTCTGGTGGACCGTGCCGAACGATACCGCGGCCGCCGTGTCCCTAGACCCGGAGGCGAACCTTCTCACGGTCGCCGCGGGCCTGGCGCTGAGGCCCGGCGCGACCTTCACGGTGCTCATGCGCGCATCCGACCCCTACAATACATCCGTCTACGCGGAAAAGGAGGTGCGGTTCAACGTCGTGAGCCCGAATTTCGAAGTGTGCTCTGTCGCGATCGACCAGAACGACACCGGACGGGACTTCAGGGGAGTGATCGAGGCGAAGCGGACCATCGATCCGATCGTGCTTTCCGGAGGAAGGATCTATCTTTACAGCGGAATTTACCACGACACGGGAAATTTCTCGATCGACAGCCTGCCCTTTGTCGATTCGGTTTTTCTCGTCGAAGAGAGGCCGCCGGCGTCGCGGGGAGGAGAGTTCGAATGCGGAAGATACACACTGTCCTTCAACGCCCTTAACCGGCGCGTCTACAGGCCGAACGGATTGTGGACCGGCCGCACGTTGTACGACTATGCGCTGGATTCGCTCAACCACTTCGGCGCGGCGTTCCGGTCCCGCGGTACGCTTGGGCTTCTGTTGCCGGTCACCAACGGCTACGATCCGGTACAGCTGCGGCTTGCGGCGGTTCCGGCGGATTTTTCCGGACCGTTTCCCCGGTCATTCCGCGTAGCGTCGAACGATTCTCACGCGCAGCTTCTCAAATGGAATTCTTTCGAAGAACCGCTCAAAAATCTCGTCCTCCGCATCGATGCGGTGGAAGCGGACACTGTGGCATGGTCAAGGACAGTGCATTTCGGACCCGACAGCCTGAACAGGATTTCATATCTTTCGGATTCGCTCGAAGATTCGAGAATGTACAGGTATACGCTCACGGCCGAGGATTTCAACGGAAACATGGCTTCCTCAAGTATCGCCTCGACCACTCCGAGCGGATATTATACGTTAAGCGGTACCGTGCGCGGCGTGTACATTCCCATGGGTGAGGGTGTACGTGTGCAGTTGCTTCCCGCAGGAACGGATTCCGAAACCGTCGTGCGTGACACCGCGATCGATATCGACAGTCTTTACTCTTTCGGCCTGGTGACCAACGGCGATTACATGGTGCGTGTCATCGAGGAGCGCTACTCCGCTATTCCTTTCGAGATGCCCGTTACCGTGCTGCGGGGAAACGTGAGCGGTCTCGATTTCACGATAATGCCTTACCCGGTGGTTGATTCCAATGCTGTGACGGTGAGTCAGATCGAACAAAGCGGCGATTTGCGTTTCATGATGCGAACCAATGAACTGTTCGCGGGCGAGGTTCCGTCCTCGCTCGAGCTTGTCTGGTCGACAGGATTCGGGCCGGAAGCGTGCGACAGCCAGACTGTTTCCGGGTTTACCTTCATACCGCACGACAAAGCCGACGGAAGCTCGGTATGGGAGATCATCGTCCCCCGTGCCGTGATCGAATCATCGATTACCGCGCGGACCGGCAGCTTCGACGGGAACGTCAGGTATGTGCGGTCTTCGGTCCGCACATCCGTATATGGATACGGGAGTTTCAGGGAGGCATACTGGTCTTATCCCAATGCTGCAAACATGCTGCTGTTTGCCGGGCAGAGCTTCCTCAGGCCTGCTTATCCTGTGGTCTCCACTCCTATGGTTACCGGTACGGATATGTCGTT
>CAZGVZ010000210.1:6651-7171 GCA_964529145.1 uncultured Fibrobacteraceae bacterium
CCGCACTCGTCTCCATAACCCGCCTCGATAACGGTGATTCCGTTTTCCGCACCGTAGACCTCACCAATACTTATGCGGGCTCTTCCAAAGGCGAAACGGTGATCCCCTGCAACTGGACCTTTTCTTCGAATTCAAGCCTGGATTCCACCGGAAGAACCATGGTGTCGGGCTTCTCGATCGATTCGGAAAGCGTGAAACCGGTCATGACGGTTCAGTCCTGTAATGAATGGCGGAGCGCCGGCCCGTCGGACTCCGGAGTCCATATGTCCTGGAAGGCGCAGGTCACGGACAGCGGTGCATATTTGCCGTGGATCTACATAGAAATTCCTCCTCAGGACGATGCCGAACTGTTTCTTTCATTTGGCGATATCGCTGAAAACCGAAAGTATAGGTACCATATAAAAAAAGACCGGGGTAGCAGGTGGTATTGCCCAAGTCTGTTGAAGCAAACCGACATTCTTACCTCTTTTCCGCGCATTTTCAGTGGACGGGAGACAACGGCTGTAAACCTGTTGGCTCC
>CAZGVZ010000211.1:0-3027 GCA_964529145.1 uncultured Fibrobacteraceae bacterium
CTGATGCTGAAGAACCGTAAACAGGAGATAAAAATCGATATCGATCGCCGGATCGGCTCTCCGGAAGAGCTTCCGGTGGACAGTGAAAAGGAAAAGGATGACGCGGCCCGCCGCCTCGAACGGATACGTGAAAGAAGGAAACGCGCGACTCCTTGAGGCCTGCGCGCACAGGACCATGGTATGAACTTTCGCCCCTTTTCATCCCGGATACGGATCACCGTCAAGGCGGTTCTGTACCTTTTTGCGTGTTTTTGGTTGACATTTGGAAAAACCGGGGGGAACGGCGACATCTGGCGCGACAAGGAAAACCTGTCGCTGCGCCTGACGGCGGAATGGCGGAAAATCGGCATATTGAAGCGGGAGTCCTCGGAGATCGCCGATATTCTCTCCGAAATACGCGATTTCGAGCTGTATCCCGACTCACTCACCGGTTTTGACGAAAAGGAGCTCCTGGAATTCGACCGCTCGGTGGAAACGCTCGAAAAAAGGCATGTTCAAATCGAGGAAGAAATCGACGCACTCAAAGCGCCGCTCATCGATGCGATCTCGATTCTGCGCGAAATGGTGGTCGGCGATCCGGTCGAAGGCATGTTCATGACACTCGAAAAAGGTAACCTGCGGCGTATCGCGGTCATGCTGGCGATCAAACACGATATCGACTCCCTCTGGAAACAGACTGACGGGCTGCTTTCGGAATTCATGAGATCGACCGGAGTTCCGGTAGAGGACAAAGTTTCTCCGGAACAGACGGAAGACGAATTTTTCACCATCCTCAAAGCCAATCTCGGACTGCAGTCCGAAAGCTATCATTCCAGGCTCGACGAAATCAAACGGCTCCTCGCGGACAGAGCCGATACGGAGCAGCTGACGGAAATGGCAGGCATCGAGCGGCGGGCGGTCGATCACTACATATCGAAAGGCAAGTTTTCATCCGCCAAGCGTAAAATCACGGGCTTCATCCTTCGCAATCCCGGAAATGCCGATCTGTCGGAATTCCGGATGCTGCTGGCCAGAATCGCCTTTATGGAAGGCTCCTACTCCGAGGCGCTTTCCACTCTACGCATGATTCCCGCCGACAAAGCGGACCGGCGCCTCGGATGCCTGCTGCGCGCGCAAAGCTTCTACGCGTTGCACGAATACGACTCGCTGCTTGCCGACACCTCGGACATGCCATTCGAAGTTCTGAGCGGAGGCGACCTCAATCTGGTGCTCTGGCTGCTCATCGAAAGCTCGCTCGCGCTGCAGAAATACGATCTGGTCATCCCGTTCGCCGGCCGGGTCGAAAAAGGAAAACCGTACGGAATCCATGTATTGCATGGAGTGGCACGCAGATATCTGGCGATAAAGGACGACACCACGGCACTCGAGGTACTCGAAAAGGCACTTGAGCAGAAGGCCTCGACCGAGGAAGACCGTAACGCCCTCGATGAGGTCCATATCGCGATCGCGCAGCTGAATTACGAGCTCAAGCGGTATGACAGGGCGGTCGAGCTGTTCTACAAGCAACTCAATAAGCCTGACCTTTTCGAACGCGCGTTGTTCGGGATAACCTGGTGTTACCTGGAGTCGAACATGTTCGAAAAGGCGGAAACCGCCCTCCGTAAACTCATCAATCAGGCCCCGGAAAAATCGACGGGTGCCGAAGCGATACTGATTCTTGCGCGGAGATACCTGCAGAAAGCCGCATTCGCATGGAAAAAACATACGTTCGTCATGAAGGAACGGTCCCGTCTCGCGCGCCTTCTCGGACGTATCGAAACCTTCGAATCGACCGGCAGCAGCGGGGCGAAACGGAACGACCTCACGCATGCCAGATCCGAGATCACCTCACTGCTCGAACGGGTCAGGGCGGAGAAGCTGGCCGATCACGGGACCATCGCGTCGTACTACGACAATATCGACCGCCTCTGCGCGTTCATCGAAGCGCATTACAATTCCGGAACCTTCCAGGAAGCTGAATTTTCCGAAAAAAGGGAGCGTATTCTTTCCGAAATCGATTCAGTCATGATCGAAATAGAGAGCTCGAAAAACCGGAACGTATCGCCGGGCACGCTCTCCCATGCGGCTCTGGAACGATCAAGAATCAAGAAAATCGTGGACAGGGCCTCGCTTTTCTCGACCATTAGCCTGATCGACCGCCACCGGTGGGAGCGGGAATACGCCGATTGGCGAAAAAGCCTGCTCAAACAAACCGTATCACAGGCAAAAAATTCGAAAACCGGCGACAATGCCGGCTCCGGGACGAAGGACGTCGTTCCCTCCTCACTCGAGGCACTCCTCAGGCATGAGGATTCCCTCGAGGCGATCTATTCGGGCAAACTGCAGGAGAAAGCGGAGCAACTGCTCTCGACCAATCTTGACCCGAACGACGCATGCTACCTGAATTATCACCTGGGCGAGCTTTATTATCGCATAGAGAACAACGCGTATGTCCGACGACTCGAGCGACACGAAAAGGAGCAGGCTCGCTACGAACTTGAACTGCAACGTTACAGAAACGGGGAACGGATCGATCTTCCCGTGGAACCCGGGGCCCCGGTACTCCGGCATGAAAAAAGCGTATCGCTGTACAGGGCCGCGATCGCCGCGAACCGGTTGTCCCCATTCTGCGCCGCGTCCCACTACAGCATGGCGTGGTGTTTCAACGACTGTGCACAGTTCGACAGCGCGTATGCCCATATGTATATGGTAGCCCTTCAGTTTCCCGAAAGTCCTCATGCCGCCCAGGCATGGATGTTCTGCGGCGAATACCATTTCGACAAAGGCGACCTGAAGGAGGCGCTTTCGGCATTCTACGCCGTGATGAAATATCCGGAGAGCGAATGGTTCGACGAGGCGCTGTACAAAGTGGCCTGGACACAGTACCGTCTTTCCAATCCGGAAAAAGCCATAAGTTCGTTTCTCGCTCTGGTGGACCTTGGAGGCGACCGCCTCGGCCATTCGCTTCTGGAAAAGGAGTCGATGGATTATATCGCGATAAGCTTCAGTGAGACGGACATCTCGGGCGAAAAGGGCCTCCAGAGGGCC
>CAZGVZ010000211.1:3037-7144 GCA_964529145.1 uncultured Fibrobacteraceae bacterium
TGCCCGTAAACTCGGCGATATCGATCGGGGCTGCCAGATACTACACCGCCTTGCGAAGGTATTTCGCGATCAGGGACGTCACGACATGGCGAAACGCGCCTATAATCTCGTGCTTTCGAACTATCCCAGGTATTCCGGAAATCCGCAGATCGAGGCGGAACTGCTCACCCTTATGGAACGGGATGAAACCACTGAAAGATCGATGGGCCAGAAATACTCCTATTTCAGGAAATACCATCATACGGGTGAATGGGCCCAGCGACAGCCCGATTCGATACGCAGCCTGGCCGACAGCACCTCGGCGAAAATGCTCTACGACGCGGCGATCGGTTTTCACCAGCTCGCGCTTCAGAAAAACGGCGAAAAACTCTACCGGAGTGCTCTCGAGGCATACACGGATTACATCTCCTCTTACCCGCGCAATCCCCTGGCCAACGAATGCCACTACAACCTGGCGGAAATCCAGTTCTCTCTCGGCAATTACAGGCAGGCGGCTGAGGAATACATCGCCGTGTCCAGGCGTTATCCGGACAGTAAATACAAGGAGACCGCGGCGTGGAACGCCATTGTCGCATCACAGAACCTCCTGAAACTCGAAAACGCGTCAACCCGGCAGCGATGAAACCATGGTGACGTCCCGAAAATGCGCCCTTCCGCCCGCCAGCCCCGCACTTCAGGCCGTCAAAAGGATTTCCCGGCCGGCAGCGGCATCGCTCGCGGCGGTCGTGTTCATGTACGCAGGATGCACGGTGCCGCGACGGCCCGCGGCCTCCCCGGAAAAGACGGCAGCCGCGAAAAGCGACACGACAACCGCGAAAAAAAGCCCGGATGATACCTTGTCCGTAACTGAGCGACCGGATACTCTCCGCGGCCTCTCCGCGGCTTCTGAACTGCTCGTCAGGGCATGCGACAACTATCTGTCGGTCAATCCGGAAAACCCGAAAGCCGTTGACGTGCTTACCATAAAGGCTTCGCTGTTTTTCAACAACAGGTATTACGATTCCGCCAGGAGCGTCTACAAACGGATCATCAACGGTTTTCCATCGGGTCCCTCGGGCTTCGATGCCATCCGGATGGTCGCCCAGACCTACTACGAGCAGCGCAACTACGATCAGGCACAGACCTGGTTCAAAAAGCTCAGCGAGGCGGTACCCGAAGGTTTCGATAAGACCGAGGCGATCGCCCGTATCGCGGAGTCGATCTTTCGCATGGCCGAAGCGTTCGAATCGGAAGGCCGTTTCAAGGATGCCGCGGAGCAGTACGAACGTGTCGCCCTCGAATATCCAGACGCCCGAATCGCCGATGTCTCGCTGTTCAACGCCGGCCTCGCATATGAGAAACAGGCCGAATGGTCGCATGCGATTCTGGTTTTCCAGCGCCTCCAGACGAAGTACCGGGAATCGAAGCTGTGGCCCAAAACGCAGTTCCGCATCGCTAAATGCCATGAAAAGCTCCTCAAATGGGACCTCGCCGCGGAAACCTACCTCCGCATCGCGGCGAAATACCCGGATCACGAACTTGCGCCGGCAGCTCTTTACAACGCCGGTTTCAGTTTCGAGAACGGCGAAAAATGGCGGGAGGCGGCTGCCACGTTCGAAAAGACCGTGCAGCTTTTTCCCGCTTCGGAAGACGCAGCGGACGTTCTGTTCCGTGCCGGGGAACTGTATGGCAAGATCAAGGACTGGGAATCGGTCGGAAGAGTGACGAAACTGTTCTCCGGAAGGTTCGGCAACGACGAAACCCGTATCGTCCAGGCGCTCTGCATGGCGGGAGTCGCCCTGTACATGCGCAACCTCAACGAAGAGGCGATCGGTCAGCTCAACAGCGCGGTCTCCACTTTCGCCAGGATGAAAAATCCCGGTCCGATGAACGCCTACTATGCCGCCAAGGCGCTCTATACCATAGCCGAAATCCATCATACAGCCATGAACGGCGTCATGCTGGGGCGCCCTCGCGACCGTTACAGGAAGCAGCTCGCGGAAAAATCCTCTCTTCTCGACAAAGCTATCGACTCCTATGTAAAAGTGATCAAATTCAACATATCCGAGTGGACCACGCGGTCGATGTATCACATAGGTCAGGCATATGAGGATTTCGCGGTGGGTATCTTCAGTCAGGACAGACCTCCGGGACTCGGCCTTGACGAAAGGATCGCGTTCGAACTCGGATTGGCGAAAGCGGTCGATGAATATTTCGTCGAAAAAGCGGTTCAGTTCCATGAACGGAACGTCAAGCTTGGAATCAAGGAGAAAATAGAGGACCGGTTCGTTCTCCAATCAAGGAAGAAGCTCACGTATCTACCCGCGACCGCTGCGGAAAACTATCTAGCGCTCGTCGAAATCGCGCATTCCTCCCGGGAAAAGGAGAAGGGCGAGGGCTTCGGACTCATCGCCCGCACATTGCAGACGCTCCAGAAAATCGCGCCTTTTCAGGAAAGGGCGATCGCCCTTTTCCTGCGCTGCCTCGAACTGGGCGAAACCTACAGGGAACACAACGAACACTTCAGGAAAGCGAGCGAATCGATCACGGGTATCTCCTTTTCTGTGGGGAAGACTTACGCCGACGTGGTCGGGATCGCACGCGAGGCGCCGATACCCGGCGGCTTCGATGATTATGAGCGTTTCGTATACAAATCCAAATTACTGAAACAGATCGAGGGATACGAAAATCAGGCGCTCGACAACTATCTCAAGACAATCAAGATCGCCGAGGCGTACAGGATCGATGACCTGAGCGTAAAGGACGCCAGAGCGAAAATCGCGGAGCTGCTTTTCAACCGGGGGAGGTGTTACGACCTGCTCTGCATCGATGCATTCTCACGGCCGCCTTTTCCCCGCGACATCGACGAGGCGGAGAAGGAGGAATACAAGGCCCGTTTCGAGGAGATCGGACTTCGTTTTCAGGAACAGGCCTTCTCTATCTACAGGAATGTCCTGGAATTTGCGCGTCAATCTTATGCGTCCGGAGATTACGTCACCCATGCCTATATCCGCCTGTACCAGAATTACCCCGAGGAGTTCGGCAGCAAAGAGCAGCGTACGATCCAGACCATGATCGGACCGGGCTCCCAGTGGCGCGTTTCCGCGGATTCGGCGCCTCAGTGGTTCATGCCGCAGTTCGACGACAGTGCATGGAGCGGCGCCCAGCGGGCACCGCTCTCCACGAAAAAGATCGGGGGATTCCCGGGCAGCGCCCCAATCCCGATGTGGTTCGGCAGCGGAGATCCCGCGCATCCTTCGTCATACCGTCCCTTTCCTGTCTGCCATTTCAGGAGGACCTTCGCCCTGAAGGAGCCTCCCCACGCAGCGACACTCCTTGTCGCTGCGGAGGGTGTTCTCGATATCTATCTTAATGGTGAACACTGCGCGACCGATACCACGGTCGGCTTTCCCGTAGAGGCGTACTCGTTCGATATGATGGGAAAAATCCGCACCGGAATCAATACCGTGGGACTCAGGGTCAGGACTCCTCCGGGAACGACACCCGGGCTGTTTCCGCTGGTCGTGCTGAAAATCGGCGCCAGTGTCCCGCTTCCCAAACCTCCGGGTTTCGAGAGCCCCCTCTCGCCCGACGAGGCAAGGGTCGATACGTACAGGTTTCCCGCACTCAAGAATTTCTCGGTTCCCGTACAGGAGGCAACCCGATGAAAACAGGAGAAAAAACGCGCAGCCGGATCCATTTCCGCTTTGCGGCACTCTTCCATGTAATCGCACTGATCGCGCCGGCCGTATCCGCCACGGCGGATACATCCGCGGACAGTACCGCGCGACAGGGATACCGGATAGACCAGCCCGGGACCATCACCTTTACGGTAGGAGTCAAGATCAGCGGCAAGGTCGAGAAACCCCAGGTCATGATTCTCCTCCCGAAGGAAAAATCGCTCTACCGCGAAGAGGTGCTTACACGCTCTTTCGAGGAAGAGCTCTCACAACCGCTGCCGTTCAAACCCGTGAGCGAGTAACGGGAACTCCGGCCATTGACATGACGCCGCAAACCATGGTAGACTATCTTCCGGACACGAACACGTTGATTCTTACCTGAACTATGCACCGGGAGCAGTTCGAATTGCACGAATCCCGCGTGGATTGAGGCCGTCTCCTTCCCCGG
>CAZGVZ010000212.1:0-7140 GCA_964529145.1 uncultured Fibrobacteraceae bacterium
ACGATCCTTACGTCGACTCCTCTTCCACCCGCCAGGCAGAGGGCAGTCAGCATCTCGTTGTCGATCACGAGATAGGGGGTGAAGAGATACACGTACCGCTCGGCCATGCCGATGATGTTCAGATAGACATTCTCCGATACGTATTCATCGTCAAGCGGCGAGTCGGCATAGGGCTGCACATGGCCGTCTTCGCCGAACGGTCCGGAGGCATACGGGGAGGGTTTGAAGTCCGAGAGGCTCTCGTTGGTCCTGGCAAGCGAATTCCATGTGGTGAGGAACATCGCGGTGAGACTGTAGACCGCCTCACCGGACAGCCGGATCCCCGCATCCTTCCAGTACCCGGAACGACCGGCTCTGTTGATGTATTCATCCGCGAGATTGATTCCTCCTGTAAACCCCGTGCGGCCGTCGACTACCAAAATTTTCCGGTGATCGCGGTGGTTGATGACAGTGGTAAAAAGCGGAACCACAGGATTGAAGACCTCGCACCGGATACCGTATTGCGCGAGGCGCTCGCCATACCTGTAGGGTAACCTGTTGAAACAGCCCATGTCGTCATAGATCACCCTGATATCCAGACCGGCTTCCGCTTTTTGCCTGAGAATCCTGAGGATTCCATCCCACATGGCTCCTTCGGCGATAATGAAGAACTCGAGAAAGATGAAGCGTTCCGCTTTTTCGAGCGCTTCCAGCATATCGGGATACATCGCCTCGCCGCTTTCATAATATTTCGTCAAGGTCCTGCCGTATACAGGAAATCCGGAGCTGTTCCCGATGTACCTCACCTGGCCGCCCACAGCAGTATCGATATGCCCGATCTTCTCGATTTCCTCAGTGTTCTCAGGGAGCGCAGGCGAAACTCCGTTCCACGCGTCATGCATTCTCTTCCGTAATTTCCGCGCCGGTTTTTTCCCGCCCAGCACTAGGTAGAGAAGCCCCCCGAAAACCGGAAAAGCCAGGATAGGCACGGTCCAGGCCAGTTTATACGCGGGATTGTCCTTTCCATTGATGAGGACCAGCACCGCGATGAAACTGAGGATCTGCAGCAGAATGGTGATCCACCACGCCTGTTCCGTCAGCTTTACCACGAGAAAAACGAACCAGACCACCTGAAGCACGATCAGTGAAACGACCAGGGGGATCCGGTTGAAGTACGTTTTTTGAGATTTCATCTATTCGAACCCGATTGAAGCCGCAACATCTCCCTTTCCACGATCGAAAAGAGTCGCGTAATCCAGGTAAAAATAGATTCGTATTCAGTGTCCGTGTGGCCTGGATCCGTGATATCAGAGATCCCGACCGCACACCCTAATCGTCTCTTCTCATCTTTTGTTTCATTGATCCCCGGCCGGGGCGCGGGTGACGACCCACCCGCACATGATTCATCCGGCGTACGTACCGGTACCCCGTCGATACAGAAAGCCTCTCTTTCATAATCGTCGGGATGAATCGTATTTTATGCTTACAACGGGACATTACATAACGCTGTTCGCCCTGTCTCATCCCCGTCCTCAGATTCCGGTGGGGGTGCTGGGGCATGCCGATGAATTCATGCCGGACAGAACCACGGGGCGCTCCGCCGAAAAGAAAGAAGACCGGTGAAAGTATCCAGCCCTTGCCGCGGAAGACATTACCACCTGATCAGAAGAACGATGGAACGAGTCTCCCGGCGTATATACGCGAGAGACTGGCCCGCAAGAATCTGGAACCGCTTTCCTTCCGCCTCGCACGTCTGCATCGTGCGCCGCGCCTCCTCATGCGGGATCGCGAGCCCTCCGTTACGTATCGTTTTCCTCTCCGACCTGCATATCGGCCCGGTTACTCCGGTGCCGCTGCTCGAAAAAGTTTTCGCCATCGTCCGATACTACCGTCCTTCCGTTTTCCTTCTGGGAGGAGACTACGTCTATCTCGGCGCCCCCCGTAATACCCTCGATATACTGACAAGACTGGTCGGCTCCATTGAATGCAGGACGAAATTCGCGGTGATGGGGAACCACGACCTATGGACCGATGATAACCGCATCACGCACGCTCTCGAATCCGCGGGAGCCATGGTCCTTGTCAACCGGCACTCCCGGCTGCCGGCCCCGTGGGAACGAATCTGTGTCGTAGGCCTCGACGATCCCTGGGCAGGCAGTTGCGATGCCGCGGCGGCATTCGGAGGCCTGGAGGAATCCTCTCATGCCCTGGTGCTTTGCCACAGCCCCGACGGATTGCTGTACCTCGGGAACCGCAGCTTCGTCTACTTTCTATGCGGTCATACCCATAGCGGACAGGTCGCGACCCGGCGGGGCCCCATTTTCACCCCCTCGGGATTTCTTAACCGTCATTTCAACGCGGGTTTCTATCGCACCGATTCCGGGGAGGTGTTCGTTTCGCGCGGCATCGGCGGAGTGGGGATTCCTGTACGCATCAACGCCACACCGGATCTGCTGTGCCTTGATCTGGTGTAGCGTTTTCGCGTGAGAGCGATTCTTACCGGAGACAGCCAAGCTTAAGCGCGATAAACCCGAGGATGGCCTGTATCCCCGCTCCATTGTACCGGATTCGAGCAAACCGGAACGGGATGATGCACCCCTCCCCCGGCCCTGCGGCCGGCGGGGGCTCACTCCGGCCGAAGGGCAAGCTTGCCCAGATAGTGCGTACCGAGGGCCCGGTGGGCTTCGGCGGCCTTATCGAGCGGGAAGGTGCGGGCGATGTGCACCTCGAACGGCCCGGATCCGACCAGGCGATTGAGCTTCGCGATCACCTGCAGACCGGGTGTGCCGTCGTACCCCTTCGCGGAAACGCCGGGACGCGGCCGCGGCTCCGGCTCGACACCGTTGGGATAGGCGATCCTCCCGCCCTCCCGCACGGCCGAAAGCGCTCTTTCCGCCGCATCCCCGCCGGCCGTGATCAGCGCGCAATCGAGACCGCCGGGCGCGAACTTCCGCGCGGCGGCAGCCACGTCGTCCTTGCGTCCGTTAATCGCGATATCGGCGCCCAAATGCCTGACCAGCGCCACGCCGTCTTCTCCGGAGGCCGCCGCCAGCACGGCCGCGCCCATTCGTTTCGCAAGCTGTACGGCCAGATGTCCGATGCCGCCTCCGGCTCCTAAGATCAACAGCGACTCTCGTTCTTTGAGGCCGAGCGTGTCGTCGAGACCTCGCAGTGCCGTTATCCCATCCATCATCAGAGCGCCGGCCTCCTGAGTCGAAAGATTGTCGGGAATGATCGCGGCGTTGACTGCCTTCACCACGGTGAACTCGGCATAGAACCCGCCCTTGGGTCCGGCCAGGCTGCACGCGTACACGCGGTCCCCCTCCTTGAACATCGTGACCTCCCTGCCGACTGCCGCGACCGTTCCGGCGCCGTCGGTTCCGAGCACGTAGGGAAACTTCGGCTCGGTTCCGAGCATCCCTGCGAATCCTCCTTCGCGCTCGAAGGGATCCCATACTCCCACGCCCGCCGATTCGACATGGATGAGCAGTTCATCCGGTCCGACCTCCGGCACCGGAAGGGTGCTCGGCGAAAGTGTTTCGATACCGCCGAAGCGGTCGATGGCAATTGCTTTCATGGTTTTCTGGGTGGTCGATATCATACAGGACCTCCTTCCGGAAAACTGCTTCGTTGGTTTTCTATCGTGTGATTCAAGTGCCCACTTCGGGAAGTTGCCAGGGGGCTCCTTGTACTTTTTATGCCTAATTCAGATCGTAAAAATTCTTCAAGAATCATGCCACAGCGATCGAATCGACTGCCACCGCCTATGCAGGGATACTCCATAGCGTACCCCGTACCCCCGGAAACAGGGCACTGAATCCAGGCACTGATTCCGGCATTGAAGCGCCGGCCATTCATAAGACTTCCTGTCCTGTTCATAATCCGATTCACGAAACAAATGTGACAAGAAAATCCCTGGGTGGCCTGAATGAGAATAAAAAATGAATCGTAGGTCCGTCAGGACCGGCATGTGCGTCGAAACGGTTCGCATGAAGCATGTGTTCTTCGGCGAAGGTATCGAACATACCGCCCCGATGGGGCCGGGAATTCATGGCGCCTGATCTTATGCTACAAACATGGCGGCCCTGCGGGCCTGAAACCGTGGTTGACGACGATAAAAATCCTAATGGGGATTCACGATGATTTTTGCCGGGGCAGGTGAGGGTATGGACATGCATGCCCATACTTTCTCCGTTATTCGAGAGCGGGAACGGAGAACGCGTTCTATATTTAATCATCAATACCGCACTCAGGAGAAACTTATGAATAAGCCGCAGGCACTGTTTCCACGGGAATACTTTCGGCATGCACTCCGGTTTGCCATTGCGCTATCCGTTTCAATGTCTTACGGAAAAACCGAAGTACCGGTCTTTCTTTTATCCGGCCAATCGAACATGGTCGGTATGGGATCCGTAAACGATCTTACCGCAGATCAGAAGAAAATCACGGAAAACGTTAAGATCAATGTGGATGCCGACTGCGACCCGTCGAAAAAAGGAAAGTGGCTGCCTCTCGGACCCGGTTTCGGCAACGGAGCATCCAATTTCGGTCCGGAGCTGTTTTTCGGAAAAACGCTGGCGGATTCCATGGCTGACCGGAAAATCGCTTTCATCAAAAACGCGGTCAATGGTGCTCCCCTTGGCACTTCCGGCGGATATATGCCGCCAAGTTCCAGCAATGGAACCGGGGGACAAAATTACAGGAATATGATGAATCATGTGGGAAAAGCCATGGAATCCTTCCACACGGCATTCGATACGTCGGAATATTCGCCGCGCTGGGCAGGATTCGTCTGGCTGCAGGGTGAATCCGATGCCATGCAGGGCGGCAGCCTCGCGAATGATTATGAAGCGAATCTGGAGAATCTTATCGGTGATATCAGGGTTGCGGTCGAGACCCCCGATCTTCCCGTCATTCTTCCGTTGATCACTACCTCGAGCTTGTGGAAAGAGTGCGACAAGATCAGGGGTGCGGATGTCACGATGATCGGAAAACTGGAAAACATCGATACCATGGAGACCAAAGGATTCCAGCTGCCCGACAACATGCATTACAACGCGGAGGGGCTTGTAAAGATAGGCCGCGTGTGCGCTTTGCGGTGGCTCGCGATGGAGTATGATTACGGAGATCCCGTTCCGGTTGTCCGCCGCGGGTCCGATCGTTCCGGCGCGATATCGCGACCCCGGATGGAAACTGGAGCATCCGCCCTGTTCGATCTGTCCGGACGGCTGCTCACCGTTTCTCGTACCGTGCATGGATCCGGCGCGGCTCTTCCAGCCTTTACGATCAGAAAACCGGAATCTCCCTCGAATAAAAGCGCTCCGAAAAGGGCGGTGGTCGTCCGCTGAGCACGTCAGGGCTTATTTAAGAATCGTAAATAGGGATTGGGCAGCTGCCAGACACCGGTCCGGTTCCATATCATATTGTCCGCAAACCTCCTCTTCAGTTCGTTTATCGATATGCAGAAAGCCCGTACATCCATCCTCTTTCCACGCGTGACGCAGGAGCGACTCCCCGTACGATTGTGACGTGATTTTTTTCCGTCAATTAAAACGGCGCGGGGCGCCGTAATGGCGTGTATACGATACCGTTACGGTCCATGCGATCCGGGTGGGGAACGGCACTCCCCCCATGTAATCCACCCCGGGATACATCTCGTGTTTGACTTACCTGTTCGGAACTCTTATATTAAATGCGTAAAGAAAGAGGGATGTACGCATTCAACCGTATCACAACAGACACAGGAAACCATGAGAAATCGGCCCAACATCTTTGAATTTATTGATTTCCGTAAATTTCTCACCGCCTGGCGGGAATATGAGAAAAAAAACAACCCGGGAGTGACGTTTGAATATCTGAGCGCCAAACTGGGTCAGAAGAACCGGGTTTATTTCAGTGACCTCGAGAAGGGGCGCAGATCGGTCGGACCAGAGGTGCTTGACCGCCTCATTAAACTAATGGACCTTTCCGGCGACGAAGCTAAATATTTCCGGGCGATCGTCGGTTACGGACAACCCGCCACCTGCGAAGAGAAGGAGTTCTGGTTCGAACAGGCCGTACAACTCAACAATACGCCCAAAAAACTGGTCGATAAAAAAACTTTCGATTTCTATAAAAAATGGTACCACACCACCTTACGCGCTTATCTCGAGACATGCGATTTCAAAAACGAGTACGCCGAAGCCTCGCGGAAGCTATACGGCAGAGTCTCCCCCAAGGAGGTGCAGGAGGCAATAAAGAACCTTCTGGCGCTTGGACTTGTCGCACCCGACGGCAATGCTTATATTAAGCCGACAGATAAGGTGCTCACTACCGGGAACGTCGTCAAGGATGAGCTGCTTCGCCGTTATCAACTGGCCAATCACGATGTTTTACGTACCATTCTCGAAAAAGACGAACCCGGAACCCACGACAGCACTCAACTTACAGTCAGCGTTTCACGTCAGGGAATCGAACGTATAGTCAAACGTATAAAACAGCTCCGCTCTGAAATCATCTCGATAGCCCATAAAGATGAACACAAGGCGGACCGTGTATATAAAATCGCCATCCACGCCTATCCAGAATCAAGGAAGGATTGAGCATGAAACTGCAACTGCTGATATTATTATCGATAATGCTTCTGTTACGCTGCTCCTGCGGCGGTGATGTTGCCGGAACCGCGGATGACGTAAACTCAGGGTCCATTTTTGGAACCCTCCTTGCCGAAGACAGCGCTTCGATTGAGGACACGCTCACGGTCTCTCTTTATACGGATGATACTGCCGAGGGTCTGGGCAAGGCGCGGTCGGACACCTCCGGTCCGGTGAGGACCATGGTATCGACCGACGGGACCTATGATTTCGATTCACTTGCCGCAGGTATCTATAAAATACTGGTCACCCAGGGTGGAATAATAGTCGGTAGTAAAGAAAAAGTGAGTGTTGGAAAGAAGCAGCGAGTGGAGGTCGACATCACGGTCGTCATAATAATCAACCAGACTTTCAATATCTGGAATAACGATAACAGCCAGGATGTGACTATCAATAATTTTTACCTCGATAACGGAACCGTAGTGGAAAAGGACGGCGGGTATGTTCTGACCACCGTAGAAAGCGATACCATCGTCTTCAAGGTTGAAATCGAGAAAGATGGTGAAACCAGTCTGGTCACGGCCCGGAT